>JBKJQM010000012.1:0-2882 GCA_046594005.1 Mycobacteriales bacterium | reverse complement strand
GGCACGCGTTCGACGTGGCCGCGGCTGCCGCCGAGCACTGCGGCTCCTACGAGCTCGCTGGGACCTCGTTCCGCGTCGTCGACATCGGGCGTCCGCAGATCCCCCGGGCGGACACCGTGCTGCAGTACCGGCTGACCACGCCGGACGTGATCAACGGGGACGTCCGCACGTTGGCGTTGTCCGGCAGGTCGCTCGTCCTGCTCACCGGCTTCGGCGCGCCGCCCCCCGGGAAGACGCTGCTCGGGTACCAGGCCGAGGTCATGTGCACGGCCCTGCGTCGGCTTGGCGCCTGACGCCAGGTCCTCGCGCCCACCTGGCAGGACCGGGTGCAGGCGCCGAGCCCCCACGCCACGAACGCCAGCCACGGGGACCGTTGCTCGCAGCCTCCGCTCCGTCCGGGCCGTTGCCGACGAGCTCGAGGACGACGCGGTCGACGTCTGACCGGTGAGTCCGGGTGCAGGAGCACGTCTACCGCTACGACCGCACCCGCCAGCGCAAGGAGCAGCAGCCATGGGCAAGATCGTCTCGAACTTCTTCGTCTCCCTCGACGGCGTCGTGGAGTCGCCCGACCAGTGGCACTTCCCGTACTTCGACGACGAGATGGGCTCGGTCATCTCCGCCGGCATGGAGGGCACCGGCGCCTTCCTGATGGGACGGAAGCTGTACGACGAGTGGTCGGAGTTCTGGCCCGCTCAGGGCCCGGAGATGCCGTTCGCCGCCTACATCAACACGATCCCCAAGCACGTCCTGTCGACCACCCTCACCGAGGCCTCGTGGCAGAACGCCAGCGTGCTGACCGGTGACGCCGCCGCGGCGGTCCGCGAGCTCAAGACCGCTGTCGACGGCGACATCGCGATGTCCGGGTGCGCGACCACGGTGCGATGGCTGCTGGGGGAGGGCCTGTTGGACGAGCTGAACCTCCTGGTGCACCCGATCGTCGTGGGCAAGGGACAGCGGCTGTTCGAAGACGTCCACGGAATGCCGCTCGAGCTGCTGTCGAGCCGTGCGCTCAGCACCGGGGTCCTGCACCTGAGCTACGGGAAGGCGTGACCGGGCTGCCCGGGCTGGTCCTGCGCCGACACGGGGCTCTGGGCCTCGGTGGGCTAGCGGGTCGGCAGGTCGTCGAAGGCGACGGCGTCGGAGAGGACGGTCCCGCCGCTGCGGCCCGGCGCGCTCTCGTACTGCCAGTAGAGGTTGATGTGCGCGATGACCGCCTCCGGTGGCGGCGCGCCCCAGGCCGTCTGGTCCTCCGTCGTGTGGGCGTCGCCGACGAGCGTCGCGTCGTAGCCGCGGACCAGCGCGCCGTGCAGCGTCGACCGGATGCAGGCGTCGGTCTGGGCGCCGGTGACGACCAGCCGGCCGACCCGCCGCTCGGCCAGCACCGCCTCGAGTTCGGTCTCCTCGAAGGAGTCCCCGTAGCTCTTGTGCACCACCGGCTCCGAGGGCAGCGGGACCAGCTCCGGGACGTACTGCCAGCCGTCGCTGTCCCGCGGCAGGTTCTCGTCCGAGTGCTGCACCCAGACGACGGAGGCGCCTTCGGTGCGCGCGCGGTCCACGAGGCCGGCGATGGTGGCGACGACGCGGTCGCGTTCGTGCGCCCCGGCCACCACGTCGTTCTGGACGTCCACGACGAGCAGTGCGGTGCGCGGGCGGTCGGGCAGAATCGACACGGCGGACCTCCTCAGGGGCGGCCTGCAGAGTAGGCCCGCGGAAGGAGCGGAGCCGTCCTGCCGTCGCGTGACACACCGCGGGTCCGGCCTGACGGATCCTCCCGGGAGTGGGAGGGTCAGCCGTGCTGTCGGGCACGCGTCCGAGGTAGGGAGAGGCGGCGTCATGCGGCTGAGGCGGCACCCGAGCAAGGTCGAGATCCCGGCCCAGGTCTCCCGTACGGCGCCCGAGCGCTTCGTCGTCCGAGCCGCCGGGGAGCAGCACCACCTGTACTGCGCGATGTGCCGGACGGTCGTCGCCTACGGCGTGTCCGAGGAGCTCAGTGCGGCCGACCTCGCCTTCTACGGCGAGATGCACGCCTGCTCCACGGTCGCCCGTCGGGGGCCGTCGATCGACAGCTGACCCGCCGGCGCGCCCGCCGGGCCAACCCACTCCGGGCATGACGCGGGAGAACGCGGTCGTGGTGGCCGCCGACGCGCCCGGGACCGACGAGGGCGACTGGGCCCGCCGGCCCGTGGCGACGCGTAGCGTCCGCCCGGACCGAGGGCCGAGGGGACGATGCGCACTGCGACGAGAGCTGCCTCCGTGCTCGTCGTCCTCCTCCTGGGCACCGGCTGCTCGGCTGCAGAGCGGCCCGCGCCGGCCGCGGCCCTGTCGACCGCGGCGCCGGAGACCGGACGACCGCGCGTGCCGTCCGGGCCGCCGCGGGTCACCTCGGCAGCAGCCGCCCCGCTGCTGGTCGCCGCGCGCGGCGGCGACGGCGACTCCTGGCGCGACACCGCCGGCAGGGAGTACCGCCTGGGCATGGTGAACGCTCCCGAGGTCGGCGACTGCTTCGGCTCCCAGGCGACGGCTGAGCGGAAGCGCCTGGTGAGCAAGGGCTTCCGGGCGCAGGTCTACACGAAGGACCGCTACGGACGCGGCGTCTCGGTGGTGACGACCGCGTCGGGGGTCGTCGTCAACGTCGACCTGGCCCGGCACGGGTTCGTCGACGACCGCTACCTGGCGAAATTCCGCTCCGAGAACCCAGCACTGGCGAGGCAGCTCGACACCGCCTTCGCCGCCGCGAAGGCGGAGCGTGCAGGTCTGTGGAGCGCCTGCTCAGGATCGGCGCCGCAGGGCCTGGTGGCGGCACCGCCACGGCCGGCGCCGGGCCGCGACTGAGCGTCCGCGAACCGTGAACGACCCGGTCGGTGCGCGGCTACTGTCCGCCG
>JBKJQM010000431.1:0-2855 GCA_046594005.1 Mycobacteriales bacterium | reverse complement strand
GGCGGGTTCGGTCTCTGCGGCATCCCCACTGCGCTGATCGAGGCGCTGCTCGCCAGTGGCGTCGACGACCTCGACACGGTCAGCAACAACTGCGGCGTCGACGCCTGGGGCCTCGGAATGCTGCTGGCAGCCAAGCGGATCCGCCGCACGACCGGGTCGTACGTGGGTGAGAACAAGGAGTTCGAACGGCAGTTCCTGGGCGGCGAGCTCGAGGTCGAGCTGACGCCCCAGGGCACCCTCGCGGAGCGGCTGCGCGCCGGCGGCGCGGGCATCCCTGCGTTCTTCACCCCCGCCGGTGTGGGGACCCAGGTGGCCGACGGCGGCCTCCCGCTGCGCTACGACGGGTCCGGTGGCATCGCCCTGGCCAGCGAGCCCAAGGAGACGCGCGAGTTCGACGGGCAGGTCTACGTCCTCGAGCGCGCCATCCGCACCGACTTCGCGCTGGTGCACGCCCGGTACGGCGACCGGCACGGCAACCTCGTGTACGAGAAGTCCGCGGCCAACTTCAACCCGCTCTGCGCCGCCGCCGGTCGGGTGACGATCGCCGAGGTCGAGGAGCTGGTCGAGCCGGGCCAGCTCGACCCGGCCCGCGTGCACACGCCGGGGATCTTCGTGCAGCGCGTCGTGCACGTCCCGGGCGTCGAGAAGCGGATCGAGAAGCGCACCGTGCGCGCCGCCGGCAAGGAGGTCTGACATGCCGCTGACCCGTGACCAGCTCGCCGCACGCGTCGCCCGGGAGCTGCCCGACGGCTCGTACGTGAACCTCGGCATCGGGCTGCCGACCCTCGTCCCGAACTTCGTCCCGGAGGGCGTGCACGTCGTGCTGCAGTCCGAGAACGGCGTGCTGGGCGTCGGGCCGTACCCGACCGAGGACGCCGTCGACGCCGACCTGATCAACGCCGGCAAGGAGACCGTGACGGTGCTGCCGGGCGCCTCGTACTTCGACTCGGCCAGCTCGTTCTCGATGATCCGCGGCGGGCACGTCGACGTGGCCGTCCTCGGGGCGATGCAGGTGTCGCAGGCCGGCGACCTGGCCAACTGGATGATCCCGGGGAAGATGGTCAAGGGGATGGGCGGCGCGATGGACCTGGTCCACGGCGCCAAGCGGGTGCTGGTGATGATGGAGCACACCGCGAAGGGGGGCGGTCACAAGATCGTGCGGGAGTGCTCGCTGCCCATGACGGGTCTGCACTGCGTGCAGCGGATCATCACCGACCTCGCCGTGATCGACGTGACCGCAGACGGTCTCGTGCTGAGGGAGACCGCTCCGGGGGTCAGCGTCGACGGCGTCCGCGCTGCGACGGAGCCGGAGCTCACCGTCGCGCTGGACTGACGCATGACCGTCGTGGACGCCTTCGAGGAGCAGCGCACCACGTTGCTCGGCGTGGCGTACCGGCTGCTCGGCTCGTGGGCCGACGCCGAGGACGTGCTGCAGGAGGCGTGGGTGCGCTGGTCGTCGGCCGAGGGCGTCGACGTCCCGGCCGCGTGGCTGCGCACGGTCGTGACGCGGCTGTGCCTGGACGAGCTGCGGTCCGCGCGGGTACGTCGCGAGAGCTACGTCGGGCCGTGGCTGCCGGAGCCCGCGCCCACGGACGCCCTCGGTCCGCTGGAGACGGCCGAGCTGCGTGACTCCGTGTCGCTGGCCTTCCTGCACCTGCTCGAACGGCTCTCACCGGCGGAGCGCGCCGTCTTCGTCCTTCGCGAGGCGTTCGCCCTGCCCTTCGACGAGGTCGCGGAGGCGGTGGGGCGCACGTCGGCCTCCTGCCGGCAGCTGCACGTGCGTGCCCGCGCCAAGCTCGGCCCGGACCTGCCGTCCGCGACGCCGCAGCGGCACCAGCCGCTCGTCGAGCAGTTCCTGGTCGCGCTGGCGCTGGGGGACGTCCCCGCGGTCACGGCGATGCTCGCTGACGACGTCGTGCTGGTGTCGGACGGCGGTGGTGTCGTGAGCGCAGCGCGCCGGCCGGTCGAGGGAGCCGACCGGGTGGCCCGGTTCCTGGTCGGGCTGGTCGCCCGCCACATGGAGGGGCTCGCCGTCGACGTCGGAGCGGTCAACGGCGGACTCGCCGTCGTCCTGCGCGCGGACGGAGTTCTGACGCAGGTGGTGACCTTCGACGTGGGCCGTGACCAGCGCTTGCGCTCTGTCCAGATCGTCGCCAGTCCCGCCAAGCTGCAGGCACTCTCGTGATCCGCGGCGACGACCTGCGGGTGGCGTACGGGGACGTGGTCGTCCTCGACAGCGCGGCGTTGCACGTCCGCGACGGCGAGCTGGTCGTCCTGACCGGTGAGGACGGCTGCGGCACCAGCAGCCTGCTGCGGGCGCTCGGAGGGCCGGTGCTCGAGCAGCCACCCGGCACCGAGTGGGAGCGGCACGACCGCGCCGGTGACCTCGCCCGGGACCTGTCGCTGCTGGACGCAGCGCACCTCGCGGACCGCGAGATGTGGACGCTGTCCGGTGGGGAGCGGCAGCGCGTCCGGCTGTGCCGGTCGCTGGCCGAGCCGGGCGACCTGCTGCTCGACGAGGCTCTGGGCTACCTGGACGGGGCGGGCGTCCGGACCGTCCTGGACGCCCTGCGCGCGAAGGCTCGGGGCGGTGCCGCGGTGCTGCTGGTGGCCAAGGGGGACGAGCGCGCCTTGGCCGCGGCGGATCGGGTGCTGGTGCTCGAGGGCGGTCGTGTCACAGAACGTGCGGCTGCGCCGTCCTAGGCGTGTCGTCCGTCCTACGTAGAAGGAGCCCGCCGTGCGCGTCCCCGCCGTCGAGAAGCCCGGCCTGATCACCCGGATCGCCTACCGCACCGCCCGCAAGCGCTACGGCCAGGTCCCGCAGCCGCTCACCGTGTGGGCGCACTCCCGGCGCC
>JBKJQM010000392.1:0-3236 GCA_046594005.1 Mycobacteriales bacterium | reverse complement strand
CTGCGGGCCGACCTGCGCGACGACCCGATCACCTTCACCACCGTCACGCTCGCCTCGGTGTCCACCGACATGGACGACGAGGCGCGCAGCTACGGCCCGCTGCGGACCCTCGCCGAGAACAGCAAGGGCCGCGACCTCACGCCGATGGAGGACCTGGTCTCGGCCGTCGTCGACGCGGTCGAGCGCGACCGGCCGGAGGTGCGCGTGCCCAAGGCGATGGCACCGCTGGCGGCTCTCACGAACGCCCCCCGCAAGGTGGGGCGGCTGGTGTTCAAGCGGGCGCCCGCGAAGGAGCTGCGGGCGGCGCGCTCTCCCTCGTGACCCGGTGGGGTCAGCCGCAGCAGCCGCCACCGCAGCACCCGCCGCCGCCACCGGCGGGCGCGGGCGCCGCAGCGCCGCCGCCGACGGCGACCGGCGTGAAGACGCGGGTGGTCTCGAGGTGGCCGGAGGGGCAGGACGTCGGCACGTCGGGGTACTCGTTCAGCCCCCGGCGGACCTCGAACAGCACGTCGCAGGTGCGGCAGCGGTAGTCGTAGGCAGGCATGCGACCAGCCTACGAGCCGGTCGGCTCGCGACGGGCGACGAGGAGCAGCTCGACCACGGCGCCGCCGGTGTCCGGCCGCAGGACCTCCTCGAGCCGCTCCACCACGAGGCACTGCGCACCTGCGCGCAGGACGTCCTCGGTCTGCAGGTGCGCCGGGTCCTTCGGGCCGTGGACCCCGTCCGTCAGGTTGCGCAGCGCGTGGCCGACGACGACGAGGTGCCCGCCGGGTGCCAGCCAGCCGGCTGCCCGGCGCAGACCGTCTGTGCCGAGCTGCACGTAGGCAACCAGCACGAGGTCCACCTGGGCGTCGGGCTGCCAGCGGCTCGCGTCCGCGACCACCCACTCGACCACGCCGTCCGGGTCCGCCTCCCGTCCCTGCGCGATGCCCACGGCGGAGAAGTCGACGGCGGTGACCTGCCAACCACGACCAGCGAGGTGGCGCGTGTGCCTCCCGGTCCCGGCGGCGAGGTCGACCGCCCTGCCCGGCGTCAGGCTCTGGACGGCGTTCACGACGGTGCTGCTCGGCTCCGACAGCCAGTCGCGCTGGGCGTAGCGCTCGTCCCAGTGCGCCGCGTCGCGCACGTCAGCCCGCGACCAGTGACGCCTGCAGGACGACCCGGCCGTCGGGTCCGGTCAGCGACGCCTCGGCCAGTCCGGTGCGCCGTCCCTGCCGCAGCACGCGCCCGGCGACCCGCACGGTGCCGTCCCGCGGCGTGGGCCGCAGGTAGACGAACGTCGACGTGAGCGGTCGCAGGCCCGGTTCCAGCGCTGCCTCCGCTGCCAGCTGCGCCGCGGCCGCTCCGACGGCGCCGTGCAGGGTGCTGAGGGCGTTGGACACGGCGTCCCGTGCGTGCAGGTCGAACTCGGCGCCAGGCCCGATCTGGAGCAGGTCACGCAGGTCGCTCGCTGCAGGTTCGTGCACCAGCCCGACGCGCTCGGCCGAGAGCTGCTCCGCGGGGGCCGCGAGGAACCAGCCGCTGACCTGCGCGACCCGTCGACCGCTGTCGTCGTGCAGCGTGCCGATCGCGTGCTGGGGACGGCCGCCGTCGTACGGCTGGGCCGTGCAGTGGGACACCAGAGCGCCGGTCGACGGGACGGCGGCCAGGTGGTCGACGGTCATGGACACCGTGGTGACGCCGCGCAGGTCGGGGAGCGAGGCGATGACCGACGTCGTCAGCCCGAAGTCGGCCAGGACGCACGCCACGGCTGCTGACCCCGGAGCCCGCAGCTCGTCGTGCAGCGGCAGCCGCACTGCTGTGGTGCCCGGCGCGACCTCGACGAAGGACGCGTTCAGCCGCCCGAACGCCGGAGGGACCCCGCGGTCCTCGTCGCGCCAGCGCCGCAGCCGCTCCAGCCCGTCGTCTGCCACGTCGGCAGGCTAGGGCGTGGGGCGGTGCCGCGATCACTTCCTCATGGAGAGGGCCTTGCTGGTCGCCTGCTTGAAGCTGTCGCAGGCAGAGCTGTAGCTGTGCGCCACCAGCTGACGGTGGCCCTGCGCGATCAGCGCCTCGATGGTCGCCAAGGTCTTGGCCTGCCCCGAGCTCGGTGACGTGATGACGGCCTTGATCTTGAGGTAGGCGTCCGTGGCGATGCCCTCGGCCACCAGTCCGAGCAGGTCCTTGAGCGCCGTGAGGTTCCCGGCGCTGGCGGACTCGGCGAGCGCGAGGTTCGCGATCGCTGACTGCAGTTTGGTGATCGCACTGACCGGATCGTTGGCGTTCAGCTTGTCCAGGGCGCCGTTCGTCGGCGGCTGGCCGCCGAGGTTCCCGATCAGGTCGTCACGTGCGGCCCGCAGTGCGGACACCACCGATGGGCGGGTCGCCGTGGAGATCAGGGTGCTGATCTGGGTGCCCACCGCTGCGATGGCGTCCTTGAGCGACAGCACCTGCACGCTGGTGGAGGCTGACGTCGCGCCGCCGTCGTCGTCGGTCACCGTCGTCGTGATCGTGCGGGCGCCCGACGCCGTGTAGGTGTGCGCTGCGGTCAGGTGCCCGGTCACGCCGCCGAAGGCGTCGGTGAACGAGCCGAACGTCGTGGTCGCCGTGCCGTCGCCCCAGTTGACGACCGCCGTCTGTCGATCGGCCACCCCTGGGTCGGTGAAGTCGGCCGACAGGGAGACCGGCATGCCGACCAGCGAGAACGCTCCGGTCGCCCTGAGGTCGTGGCCGAGGGAGTCGCTGACCGTCGGCGGCTGGACCCTCGGCGCGACGTTCCGCACCGTGACGGGAACCGCGAACGGCGTGCCCACACCGAGGTCGGACGTGTCGGTGGGGTGCTGGGCGCGCGCAGTGACGGTCGCGCTCGTCGGGCCGTCGAGCTGGGTGGCGCTGAAGAAGGCGGAGGTCCCGGTGGAGTCGTAGCTGCCGTTGCCGTCGAGGTCCCAGCCCAGGCCGATCGTGGCGCCGTAGTAGTTGTCGCAGCCGAGCTGCTTGTACGCCGTGGCTCCGAAGGGAACGGGCGTGGCGAACGAGATGCCCTCGATGTCGTCACCGAAGTCGACGTAGGTCGGCGTCACCCCGCTCGGCGCGGGCGACGACCGCCAGGGCTTACCGGCCGGCGTCCACGTCGACAGGCTGGACAGATCGGTGGCCACCTCCACCTTCCCGGTGCCGGGCAGCAGCACGGTGTCGGGGCCCGGCCAGGTGCTGCTGGAGATCGGGTAGTCGGTCGCGGCGATCGTGCACCCGGGCGG
>JBKJQM010000334.1:0-17913 GCA_046594005.1 Mycobacteriales bacterium | reverse complement strand
CCCGGCGCCGTCCCCAACACCCACGACGGCGACCTCACGACCGCCTGGACCACCGAGCGCTACGACTCGGCGACCTTCGGCGGCATCAAGCCCGGGGTCGGCCTGCTCGTGGACCTGGGCGGCCCGGTGCCGGTCACCCAGGTCGAGCTCGTCCTGCCCCGGCCCGGCATCACCGTCGAGCTGCGCGGCGCCGCGGACGCCGCCGACGACCTCGCGCCCTACCGCGTGCTGGCCACCGGCAAGGCGGCCAAGGACCGGCTCGTCCTCACCCCGCCGGCCGGTACGAAGGACCGCTACTACCTCATCTGGGTCACCGGCCTCGCGCCCGACAAGGGGAAGTTCTCGGCGGCCGTGTCCGAGCTGCTGTTCACGCGCTCGCGCCCCTGACCGCCGACCTGCCCGTCTGCCGGTCCGCCCGCCACTAGGGTCGCGCGGTGACCGAGCCCGGCGAGGACGTGGACGCGCAGGACCGCGCGCTGCTCGCCGCGCACGTCGACGGGGACGAGGACGCCTTCGGGCAGCTCGTGGCGCGCCATCGGAGCCGGCTCTGGGCGGTCGCGCTGCGCACGCTCGGTGACCGCGAGGAGGCGGCCGACGCGCTGCAGGACGCGCTGCTGTCGGCCTACCGCGCCGCCGGGTCGTACCGCGGCGAGGCCAAGGTCACGACCTGGCTGCACCGCATCGTCGTCAACGCCTGCCTCGACCGCGTGCGCCGGCAGGCGGCGCGACCCACCGTCCCGCTGCTGGAGCGGCAGGGCGGAGACGCACCCGACCCGCGGGACGCCCTGTCGGAGCGGGAGACGGCGCTCGAGGTCGAGGCCGCGCTGGCGGCGCTGCCGTTCGACCAGCGCGCGGCGATCCTGCTGGTCGACGTCCACGGGATGCCGGTGGAGGACGTGGCGGCGGTCCTGGGTGTCCCGGCGGGCACCGTCAAGAGCCGGTGCTCCCGCGGACGGGCCCGGCTGGCCCTCTCGCTCGGGCACCTGCGGAACCGTCCCGACCCCGCACCCGTCACACCTCCGGGCGCACCGCACGACCGGACGGGAGGAGCCGCATGACCGACGACCGGCTCCACCTCAGCCTCGACGAGCTCGCCGACGTGCTCGCGGGAGAGGGCGACGACCGCCACCTGGCCGACTGCGCCGACTGCACCGGCCGGCTCGCCGAGCTGCAGGCCGCCGAGCTGGCCGTGGTCGCTCGGCTCGCCGCCCTGCCCGACCCGCCGTTGCCCGCTGACCTGGCCCGCCGCCTGGACGCGGCCCTCACCGCCGAGCGCCCGCTGCAGCCGGCCGCCGGTGGCGCGACCGTCACGCCGCTGGCCCCCCGCCGGCGGCAGTGGGTGCCGGCGGTCGCCGCCTCGGCCGTCCTGGTCCTGGGCGCTGTGGCCGGCTACGCGCTGCTGCACGACGGGGTCGGCGGCAGCTCCGCCGACACGGCGGCCAGCAGCACCGAGGCCGGGGCGGGCCGCTCGGCGGTCGACGCGCTGCCGCGCAGCGAGAGCGGCACCGACTACGGCGACGACGCCGCGGTGAAGGCCACCCTCCCGGGCGTGCTCGCGGGGACGGCAGCGTTCGCCGCCGCGCTGCCTGCTCCCGTGGCGGGGACCGCCGCCCAGGACGCGACGACCTCCGCTGCGGCGGCGGTCGACCCGCTGCAGCGCCTGCGCGAGCCGGCCGGCCTCGCGTCCTGCCTGGCCGCGCTGCTGCCGCCGGAGGAGCCGGACGTGCGTCCGCTCGCGCTCGACTACGCGACGTTCGGCGGGCAGCCCGCACTCGCCGTGGTGCTGCCGGATCCCGACCCGGCCAAGCTGTCAGTCTTCGTCGTCGGGCCGGGCTGCTCGCAGGTCGACGACAGCACCCTGCGCTTCGTCCGCGTCGACCGGCCCTAGTTCAGCAGTCTCCTAGCGCGACTTCGGCGGCAGCGTCCACAGCACGACGCCGACGACCGCCGCGACGTACGGAAGCACCGACCTGCCGTCGAGCGCTCCCTCGCTGCCCTCGAGCACGAAGCCGAGCGCGACACCCAGCACCGCGTAGACGCCGGCGACCGCCCGCAGGCGCATCGCCGGCGGCCCGGTCCGGGGGGCGGCGGAGGCGGTCTGGGCGGCGGCGGCGGTGAGCACCCCGACCACGAACGGCGTCAGGTAGGCGAACAGCTCGGCCCCGACGTACTGCGCGGCGACGACCCCGCCGAGCAGCGCCACGGCCTGTGCGGCCAGCGCCGCCCGGACGAGCTGCTCGCGCGCGGGCGGCGCCGCCGATCCGGCACGCGCTGCGCCCCGTCCACCGCAGGCCGCGCAGCCGGGACCGGCCGCCGCCGCGTCGGCCGCGCAGCGCGGGCGCTCGCACACCGGGCAGTCGTCCACGGCGCGCCGCACGGGGTGCACGGCGCACCGGGCGCCGGAGGGGACGGTCACGGGTGGGAGCCTCTCACCCGGGGCGCTCCTCCTCGCGAGGGGAAGAGGCCGATCACGGCCGGCGTTCCCCGAGCAGAGGCCGACCGACGAGTGTGAAGAGGGATGTCCGTGAGCGAGCAGGTGCGCAGTTCCGTCCGAGAGGCGATCGTCGTGGGGTCGGGGCCCTCGGGCTACACCGCCGCGATCTACCTGGCCCGGGCGGCCCTGGACCCGCTGGTCTTCGAAGGCTCGGTCACCGCCGGCGGGGCGCTGATGAACACCACGGACGTCGAAAACTACCCCGGCTTCCCGGACGGCGTCATGGGTCCGCAGCTCATGGACGACCTGCGCAGGCAGGCCGAGCGCTTCGGCGCCGAGCTCGTCACCGACGACGTCACGGCGGTCGACCTGCTGTCCGACCCGAAGGTCGTCACGGTCGGCGAGACGACCTACCTGGCCAAGACCGTCGTGCTCGCCATGGGCTCGGCCTACCGCAACCTCGGCGTCCCCGGCGAGGCCGAGCTGTCCGGCCGCGGCGTCTCGTGGTGCGCCACGTGCGACGGGTTCTTCTTCCGCGACCAGGACATCGTGGTCGTCGGCGGCGGCGACACCGCCGTCGAGGAGGCCACCTTCCTCACCCGCTTCGCGCGCAGCGTCACGATGGTCCACCGCCGGGACAGCCTGCGCGCCAGCAAGGTCATGCAGGCCCGGGCCTTCAGCAACGAGAAGATCCGCTTCGAGTGGGACAGCGAGGTGCTCGAGGCCGTCGGCACCGACCGCCTCGAGGGGGTGCGCCTGCGCAACCGGGTGACCGGCGAGGAGAAGCTCCTGCCGGTGACCGGGCTGTTCATCGCCGTCGGCCACGACCCCCGCTCCGAGCTGGTCAAGGGACAGGTCGACCTGGACGACGACGGCTACGTCCTCGTGCAGGGCGCGCACTCGACGGCGACCAACGTCCCCGGCGTGTTCGCGGCCGGCGACCTGGTCGACCACACCTACCGCCAGGCCATCACCGCGGCCGGCACGGGCTGCGCCGCGGCCCTGGACGCCGAGCGCTACCTGACCATGCTCGAGGACACCCCGCCGGCGCCGCACGTCGGCTTCGACACCGGCATCCCGGCCGACCCGCCGGACCGTCCCGAGGTGCACGGCGGCACCGGCGGCGTCCCCGCCTCCCGCTGACCCGTACGGAACACCCCGCACCGACCCCCTGTTGCACGCAGTACCCGAGACGAGGAGCACCGAGATGGGCGCCACGAAGACCACCACCGACGCCAGCTTCACCAGTGACGTCCTGCAGAGCGACAAGCCCGTGCTCGTCGACTTCTGGGCCGAGTGGTGCGGGCCCTGCAAGATGATCGCCCCGGTGCTCGAGGAGATCGCCGCCGAGAACAGCGAGAAGCTGACCGTCGTCAAGCTCAACATCGACGAGAACCCCGGCGCCGCGCGCGACTACCAGATCATGAGCATCCCGACGATGGCCGTGTTCTCCGGCGGCAAGATCGTCAAGCAGATCGTCGGCGCCAAGCCCAAGGCCGCGATCCTCAAGGACCTCGAGTCCTACCTGTAGGCAGTCCCGCACGCACTCCTGCACGGCCGAGGCCGGGTCCCGCGAGGGGCCCGGCCTCCGTGCTGTCCGGGGCCTGCTCCTCCACAGGCGCCGCCGCTACGCTTCCGTTCCCCACCTCGGAAGGCGCGCCCGTGCAGCTGTACCGCCTCGGTGACCGCGGCCCCGCCGTCGCCGACGTGCAGGCGACGCTGCTCGGGCTCGGCCTGCTGCCGGCCGTCCCGCCGGAGCCGGTCTTCGACGCCGCGACCGACCGCGCGCTGCGGCACTTCCAGCAGGAGCGCGGGCTGTCGGTCGACGGCCTCGTCGGTCCGGAGACCTACCGGGCGCTGGCCGCCGCCCGTTGGAAGCTCGGCGACCGGCTGCTGTCCCTCGCCACCCGCTACTTCGTCGGCGACGACGTGGCCGCGCTGCAGGAGCGCCTGCTCGAGCTCGGCTTCAACGCCGGTCGCGCCGACGGCGTCTTCGGCCCGCGCACCGAGCGCGCGCTCAAGGGGCTGCAGAAGGAGTACGGCCTGCTGGCCGACGGCACCTGCGGCCCGGCCACGCTGCGCGCCCTCAAGCAGCTCGGCCGGCACGTCACCGGCGGCCGGCCGCAGGCGCTGCGCGAGAGCGAGGAGCTGCACCGCTCAGGCGCCTCCCTGACCGGCAAGGTCGTCGTGCTCGACCCCGGCCACGGCGGCGGCGACCGCGGCGCCGTCGGCCACGGGCTGGAGGAGGCGACGGTCGTCGAGGACCTCGCCGCCCGGCTGGAGGGCCGTCTCACCGCGGTCGGCGTCCGCGCGCTGCTGACCCGCGGCCCGGACAGCGCGCCCACCGACCCCGAGCGAGCGCAGTTCGCCAACGACGCGGGCGCCGACCTCGTGCTCTCCCTGCACGTCGACCGCGCCGGTTCCCCGCGCTGTCACGGCGTCGCGTCGTACCACTTCGGCGCGGGGCGGGGCACGACGTCGACCGTCGGCGAGCACCTCGCCTCACTCGTCCAGCGCGAGGTCGTCGCCCGCACCGACCTGCTCGACTGCCGCGTGCACGAGAAGACCTGGGACGTGCTGCGCCTGACCCGGATGCCCGCCGTGCGCCTCGAGCTCGGCCACGTCACGCACCCCGGGGACGCCGCCCGGCTGGCCGACCCCGCCTTCCGCGACACCGTGGCCGAGGCGGTGCTCGTCGCGGTGCAGCGGCTCTACCTCCCGGCGGACCTCGACCCGCCGACCGGCGTCCTGTCGCTGTCCGCCATCTCGGAAGCGGTCGGCGCGAAGCGGTGAGGCAGGCGCTCGCCGACTGGGTGGCGCCGGACCCGGCGCAGGAGTCGCTCCGCAGGTCGTTCCTCGCGCGGCTCGACGAGGGACCGTCGGCGCTGCGCCGTGAGGGCCGCCCGTCGCACCTGACCGCCAGTGGCGTCGTCGTCGACGCGTCCCGCACCGGCGTGCTGCTCGTCCTGCACCGCAAGATCGGCCTGTGGCTGCAGCCCGGCGGCCACCTCGAGGACGGCGACACCTCGCTGGCCGGCGCGGCCCTGCGCGAGTCCGTCGAGGAGACGGGCGTGCCCGACCTCCGGCTCGCCAGCAGCACGCCGGTGCACCTGGACCGGCACGCCGCCCCCTGCGGCGCCGAGCACCACCTCGACGTCCGCTTCCTCGTCGTCGCCCGCGACGGGGCGGTCCCGCAGGTCAGCGAGGAGTCCCTCGACGTCCGGTGGTTCCCGCTGGACGCGCTGCCCGAGCAGCGCAGCGCCAACCTCGATCCGATGCTGAAGGCCGCGCTCCGCTAGCGCCGTCCGTCCCAGGTGCGCGGCTCGGCCGGGACGTCCGGCGCGTCCTGCAGCGCCAGCGACCACCAGCCGACGTCGTGCCACCGGCCGTGCTTGAAGCCCACGTCGGTGTACGTCCCGACGTGCACGAAGCCGCACCGCTCGTGCAGCCCGACGCTGGCTGCGTTCGGCAGCGTGATGCCGGCGTGCGCCCGCACGTGGCCCAGGTCGCGCAGCACCGGGAGCAGCCGGTCGTACAACGCGCGTCCGACCCCCTGGCCGGTCGCCGCGGGCGACACGTAGACCGACACGTCCACCGCCCAGCGGTAGGCCGCCCGCGCGCGGTGCGGGGAGCCGTACGCGAAACCGACTACCTGGCGGGCACTCTCGGCGACGTACCAGGGCAGGCCGGTCGCCATCCGCTTCGCGACGTCGGCTGCGGCAGGCGGCTCGAGCTCGAAGCTGGCGGCGGTGTCGGTGACGTACGGCGCGTAGACCGCGGCGATCGCCGCGGCGTCCTCAGCGGTGGCCGGCCGGACCTCAGCCACGGGGGCGCCGGCAGGTGCGCGCCACCAGGCGGTCCAGCGCGCGCGACACCTCGGGCTCCGCGGCCGCGGTCACGAGGCCGACCGGCCCGTCGCCCCGTCGTACCCGCAGGCCGATCGTGCGCTGGGCCTGCGAGTCGACCGCGCAGTCGACGACGACCACGTCGAGCAGCAGACGGACCGTCTCGTTCACACCGCTGTTGCGCCGGTCGAGTTCGCCGAGCACCCTCGGTGTCCCGCCGGGCACCCGCAGCTCGAAACCGCGCGCCACCAGCTGCACCAGCTCGACGCGACCGGGCTGCGGTCCGCCACCGCTGTCGCCGCGACCCGTCCCGGCCTGCAGGACGACGGTGACGACGAGCGGCTCGACGAACGAGCTCCGGCCGGAGGCGGCGCCGCGCTCGACAGCGGCGGCGACTCCGCTGATCGTCGGCGCAGGAGCCAGCACCAGGCGCGGCGGCGGGGCGGTCTCGCGGTCGTACGCCGTGACGCCGCCGGCGCCGAGCACCGCGAGGGCAGCAGCGGCGAGCGCACGCACGCGCAGCGGCACCTGCAACGGCGGCCGGCGCGGCGCGGGCGGACCGACCGCGAGCAGCTCGCTCGGGACCTCGCCCCGTCCCGGGACGGAGACGGTGATGGGCGGGCCGGCGCGCTCAGACAGGACGGAGCAGCGGGTCCGGGCTCATCGAGCCGAGCAGCCGCTCCAGGGCGACCTCGACGTCCTCGCGCCAGGACACCGCGGACTTGAGCTCGAGCCGGAGCCGGGGGAAGCGGTGGTGCGGGCGCACCGTCTTGAAGCCGACCGACCGCAGGTGCTCGGCCGGCAGGACGCATGCCGGCGACTCCCACTTCTCGTCGCCGAACGCCTCGATGGCGCGCACGCCGCGACGGGTCAGGTCCTTGGCGACGCCCTGCAGCAGCATCCGGCCCAGACCGCCGCCCGCGAAGTCCGGGTGCACGTGCCCGGTCATGAGCAGCACCGCGTCGGCGCTCACCGGCGAGGTGGGGAAGGCGATGGAGCGGGGGACGTAGCCGGGCGGCGCGTACATGACGAACCCCGCCGGGACGCCGTCGACGTACACGATCTTCCCGCAGCTGCCCCAGTCGAGCAGCGTCGCGGACACCCACGACTCCTTCTCGAAGCCGGTGTCACCCGCTTCCTTCGCCCGGTCGAGCGCCACCGGGTCGAGCTCCCAGAACACGCAGGACCGGCAGCGGCCCGGCAGGTCGTCGAGGTTGTCGAGCGTGATGTTGACCGCGCGGCGGCTCACGACGGGCGCGCCCGGAGCAGGCGGGCTCGTCCGGCAGGGCTGCGGTCCACGCCCACAGGGTAGGCGCGGCGCGCCTGTGTGCCCAGAGAACTCCAGCGACGGGTCGAGGCTGCGCAGGTAGCCTCGATCCATGTCCTCCCGGCCACCGGAAGCCCGGTCCGTCACGCTGGACGCCTTCACGGACCGATACGCGCAGCGGACCCACGGCATGACCGCTTCCGAGATCCGAGCTCTGTTCGCCGTCGCCAGCCGCCCCGAGGTGGTCAGCCTGGCCGGCGGGATGCCGAACCTGTCGGCGCTGCCGCTCGACGCTGTCGGCAAGCTCATGGGCGAGCTCGTGCAGACGCGCGGCGCGCAGGCGCTGCAGTACGGCTCCGGCCAGGGCGATCCCCACCTGCGTGAGCTCATCTGCGAGGTCATGGCGCTCGAGGGCATCGAGGCGTCCAGCGAGGACGTCGTCGTCACGGTCGGGAGCCAGCAGGCCCTGGACCTGGTGACGCGCGTGTTCATCGACCCGGGTGACGTCGTTCTCGCCGAGGCGCCGTCGTACGTCGGTGCGCTCGGCACCTTCTCCGCCTACCAGGCCGAGGTCGTGCACGTCGCGATGGACGAGCACGGGCTGGTGCCCGAGGCCCTGCGCGAGGCGGTGGCCAACGTGAAGGCGGCCGGCAAGCGCGCGAAGTTCCTCTACACGGTGCCGAACTTCCACAACCCCGCCGGTGTCTCGATGATCGAGGAGCGCCGTGACGAGGTGCTCCAGATCTGCTCGGCGGCAGGGCTTCTCGTGCTCGAGGACAACCCGTACGGCCTGCTCGGCTTCGACGCGCCGCCCACCAAGGCGATCCGGGCGCGCGGAGGCGAGGACGACGTCATGTACCTCGGGTCGTTCTCCAAGACGTTCGCGCCCGGCCTGCGCGTGGGCTGGGTGCTCGCGCCGCACGCCGTGCGCGAGAAGCTCGTGCTCGCCGCCGAGGCAGCTGTGCTCTGCCCGCCGCAGCTCAACCAGATGGTCGTCGCGGAGTACCTCTCGACGCAGGACTGGCAGGGGCAGATCGCGGCGTTCCGCGACATGTACCGCGAGCGCCGCGACGCGATGCTCGACGCGCTGTCGCAGCAGATGCCGGCCGGCACCACCTGGACCCATCCTTCCGGCGGCTTCTACGTCTGGGTGACGCTGCCCGGCGAGCTCGACGCGAAGGTGCTGCTCCCGCGCGCCGTGACGGCCCGCGTCGCGTTCGTGCCCGGGACCGCCTTCTACGCCGACGGGTCCGGCCGCAACCACATGCGCCTGTCGTACTGCTATCCCGAGCCCGACCGCATCCGCGAGGGCATCCGGCGCCTCGCGACCGTCCTGGAGGAGGAGGTCGAGCTGCGCAGCACCTTCGGCGCCACCGGTCCCCTGAAGAGCTCGCGCCAGCAGGCCGAGTCGCCGTCGCCGGACATGGCATGAGCGCCGCATGACCTACCTCGTCCTCGCCGGTGGGCTGTCCCACGAGCGCGACGTCTCGCTGAAGTCCGGCCGCCGGGTGCTCGACGCGCTGCGGTCGGCCGGCGTCGACGCCGAGCTGCGCGACGCCGACGCCTCCCTGCTCGCCCACCTCGCCGACACCGCCCCCGAGGCGGTGCTCGTGGCGCTGCACGGCGGTGCGGGTGAGGACGGCGCGCTGCGCGAGGTGCTCGGCATCGCCGGCGTGCCGTACGTCGGCTCGACGCCGGACGCCTGCCGCATCGCGTGGGACAAGCCGACGGCCAAGGCGCTGCTCGTGCGCGCGGGGCTGTCCACGCCCGCCTCGGTGTCGCTGCCGCACGCGGCTTTTCGCGAGCTCGGCGCGGGCGCGGTGCTCGACCGGCTGGTCGGCCACCTCGGCCTGCCGCTGATGGTCAAGCCCGCGCGTGGTGGGTCCGCACTCGGCACGTCCACGGTCGACAAGCCCGACGAGCTGCCGGCGGCGATGGTGTCCTGCTTCTCGTACGGCGAGGCCGTCCTGGTCGAGCAGCTCGTCACCGGCACCGAGGTCGCGGTCACCGTCGTCGACACCGGCGACGGTCCGCAGGCCCTGCCCGCGGTCGAGATCGTCGCGCTGTCAGGGGTCTACGACTACACCGCGCGCTACACCGCCGGGCAGACCGAGTTCTTCACGCCGGCGCGGCTCTCTGCGGCGCAGGCCGAGGCGGTCGCTGCTGCCGCCGTCGCCGCGCACACCGCACTCGGGCTGCGCGACCTGTCGCGGGTCGACGCCATCGTCGACGGCGACGGGGTCGTGCAGGTGCTGGAGGTCAACACCGCGCCCGGCATGACGGAGACGTCGCTGCTGCCGATGGCGGTCGAGGCCGCGGGCGTGGCGTTCGGTGAGCTGCTGCGCACCCTGCTCCAGCGCGCCGCCGCCCGCGGCTGACCGACCCCGGACCGGGTCGGTCGACCCGCCCGCGGGGGGCGAGAGCCGTGTCCTGGCAGGGCTGTCGGGTTCACGACAGTCGTGATGACGTGGGCGCATGTGCGTGCGACCGTGCCGCATGCACCGCAGGCCGCTCGCCCTCGCCGCCGCTCTGAGCATCGGCGTCCTCGCCCCCGCCGCGCTCGCCGCTCCGCGCTCCCCGCAGACGGAGGCAGGTCTGCTCGTACGGGCCAAGCAGCGCCCGGTCGACCAGGCGGCGAACCCGGAGCACACGTACCGCCATGCACTGGTCGGTCCGCGCCTGGCGGAGCTGCAGCTCCCCGAGAACAGCGAGGACCCCCAGCGCGAGGCGGAGGGCGACCCGTTCCTCGCCGGCTGGGCGCCGGAGCGCGGGGCCGAGCGCGACGTCTCGATCCTCAACCGCTACGGCGCGCGCCTGCACGGCCACCTGTCCATGCCCCGAGCCGCGGCGGGCCGCCTGCCTGCGGTCATCCTGCTCACCGGGGGCGCCGGCACCGAACACGCCTATCGCGAGATGGCGCAGGGCATCGCCGAGGCGGGCTACGTCGTCCTGGGCCTGAACGTCCAGGGGGACAACGGCTCGCAGCTCGAGCCCCCCGACCCCGACCCCTCGACGGCGCAGAACGAGAACGAGTACTGCCAACGCCGACCCGCAGCGGCGCTTCCGCGCCGCGGTGACCTTCGACGGCTTCGGCCGGTTGGCGCCGACGGGCGTGCCCTCCGTGCCGACGCTGTTCCAGCTGGAGGACCTCAGCGACCTGCCGAACCCCACACTGCCGACTGCGCTGCCCGGTGACCAGGACGGCGTCGCGTTCGCGAAGGCCGGTGTGCCGGCGGGTGTCGTGCACCTCGCGGGGTCGACGCACCAGGAGTGGGGCTACGTCCCGCCGGAGCTGCTCGCAGCCGTCGGTGGTGCCTCCCGCGACGGCAAGCGCGTGGCGCTGCACTACGCGGTTGCCTGGTTCGACCTGTGGCTCAAGCCGGGGATGCAGGCCGACGCGCGGCGGCGACTGACCGCTCCCGTCTTCAGCGGCTCCACGGACGGCTCGTCGCGCGGCGAGGGCCCGTGGGACGCAGCGACCCAGCGCACGGTCTCCCCGCGCATCGGTGGTGAGACGACGCGGGAGCACCTCTCCCCGCTGTTCCGCTCCTGGATGGACGTCCCGGGAGCGCGGTGCGCCGACCTGCGAGCGGGCTGCTAGTCCGGGCGGCCACTCGCCATGTCAGCCACAGGGACGTCAGCCGTCGGCCGGGCCCTCGATGACGGCGACGATGCGCTCGAGGTCGTCCACCGACGCGAACTCGATGGTGACCTTGCCGCGGGAGCGGCCGAGATCGACCTTGACCCGGGTCTCGAAGCGGTCCGACAGCCGGTCGGCCACCTCCGCGAGCTTGGCCGGGACCGGACGCGTGGCGCGTGCCTTCGGCGCAGCGTCCTCGATCGGCGCCTCGGCGTTCGCGACCTGGACGGCTTCCTCGACGCCGCGCACCGACAGCCCTTCGGCGACGACGCGGGTGGCCATCGCCTCCTGCGCCTCGGGAGTGGCCAGGCCGAGGATCGCGCGGGCGTGCCCGGCGGACAGGACGCCCGCCGCGACCCGTCGCTGCACGGGCGTGGGCAGCTGCAGCAGCCGGATCGTGTTCGAGATCTGCGGTCGCGACCGGCCGATGCGGGTCGCCAGCTCCTCGTGCGTCGCACCGAAGTCCTGCAGCAGCTGCGCGTACGCCGCGGCCTCCTCGAGCGGGTTCAGCTGCTGGCGGTGCAGGTTCTCCAGCAGCGCGTCGCGCAGCATCGCGTCGTCGCCGGTCTCCCGCACGATCGCCGGGATCGTGCCGGTACCGGCCAGCTGTGACGCACGCCAGCGACGCTCGCCCATGACGAGCTCGTAGCGGTCGGGGCCGGTCTCGCGGACGACGACCGGCTGCAGCAGGCCCACCTCGCGGATGGAGGTGACCAGCTCGGCCAGCGCCTCCTCGTCGAAGTGCGTGCGCGGCTGGAGCGCGTTGGGGGTGATCTGCTCGAGCGGCAGGTCGGCGAAGCGCGCGCCGGCCACCAGCGGCGGCGGGTCGCTCGGACCGGGAGGGCTCGCCGCGGGCGGTCCGGACGGGATCAGCGCGCCGAGGCCGCGGCCTAGGCCACCGGTCCGTCGCGCCGGGGACGGGCTGGTCACGGCGAAGATGCTCCTCGTTCGGCGATCTCGCGTGCAGCGTCGACGTACGCCAGCGCGCCACGCGAGCCGGGGTCGTACGTGACGACGGACTGGCCGTAGCCCGGCGCCTCGCTGACCCGCACGCTGCGCGGGATGGAGGTCTCCAGGACGGTGTCCCCGAAGTGGTTGCGCACCTCCTCGACGACCTGGTCGGCGAGCTTGGTCCGGGCGTCGTACATGGTCAGCAGGATGGTCGAGACGTGCAGCGCGGGGTTGAGGTGCGCCCGCACGAGCTCGACGTTCTTGAGCAGCTGGCCCAGGCCCTCGAGCGCGTAGTACTCGCACTGGATCGGGATGAGCAGCTCCTGGGTGGCGACCATCGCGTTGACGGTCAGCAGGCCGAGCGACGGCGGGCAGTCGACCAGCACGTAGTCGAGGTCCTGCCCGGGGCCCTCGCAGTAGGTCTCGATCGCCCGCTGCAGGCGAGACTCGCGCGCGACCACGCTGACCAGCTCGATCTCGGCGCCGGCCAGGTCGATGGTGGCCGGTACGCAGGACAGCCGCGGCACCCCGTCGGCCGGTTGTACGACCTCGGCGATGGGGACCTGGTCGATGAGCACGTCGTAGACGTTCGGCGTGCCGACGTGGTGCGGCACGCCCATGCCCGTGGAGCAGTTGCCCTGCGGGTCGAGGTCGATGACCAGCACGTTCATGCCGTGCAGGGCGAGCGCAGCTGCGAGGTTGACCGTGGACGTCGTCTTGCCTACGCCGCCCTTCTGGTTGGCGATCGTGATGACGCGACGGTGCGCCGGGCGCGGGAAGTCGTGCCGGCCGCCGGCGTTCAGGGCGCGCACGGCGGCGGCGGCCTGCTGGGAGATCGGCAGGTCGTCCTCGTGCGCGGTGCGCTGCTCGGGCTCCTGCTCGCGCAGCACCGCGCGCATCCGCTCGACGGGTGGCAAGACGGCCGGCGAGACGACCGGCGCCTCGACCAGCGCGGGGTCGACCGGCGCGGCGGCGACGTCCGGCTCGTGCAGGACGACCGGGACCGCGTCCGAGATGTCGACGGCGTCGACCGGGTGCGTGACGACGACCGGCGCGATCGGCGCCTCCGGTCCGGTGCGCAGCGCCTCGGGCAGCTCGGCCGGCAGCGGCGGCAGGTCGGGATCGCCGTCGGGGCTGGCGGTGTCGCTCGGCTCCGGCGTGACGTCGGCGCCGAGACCGGCCTGCGGCGCGGGCGTCTCGGCCTCCGCGCCCCCGTCCGCCGCGTGCATCGGCTGGCCGGGCAGCACGTCGCGCGCGCTCTCGGACCCGCGGCGAGCGGGCCAGCCGACGCCGGCCGGCGGCGCGGCAGTGGTCGGCCCGGCAGTGGTCGGCCCCGCGGTGGCAGGGACAGCGGTGGCAGGGACAGACGTCGCGTGCGCACCGCGGCGGTTGCGCCCGGGCCAGCCGAGGCCGCTCACCGTCGGCCCTTCTTCTTGCCGGTGCGCAGGGGTGTGTCGTTGCGGGTGACCACGACGACGCGGGCCTCGGTGCCGTTCTCGGCGGAGCCGACCGTGACCACGGTGGCGTCCGCGGCGCCGGCGGCCTTGAGGGCGACGCCGGAGGTCGCGAGCTCGGAGTCGGCGCGCTCGCCCTTGAGCGCGAGCAGCCGGCCTCCCGGGTGCAGCAGCGGCAGGGCCCAGCCCGCGAGCCGGTCCAGCGGTGCGACCGCGCGAGCCACGACGACGTCGACCGCGAGCTTCCCGGCGAGCTCCTCCGCGCGGGCGCGCCGGACGAGGGCGGTGCGCAGGCCGAGCTCGGCCACGACCTGCTCGAGGTAGGTGCTGCGACGCAGCAGCGGCTCGACGAGCACCACGGTCACGTCCGGCCGCATCGCGGCGAGGACCACGCCGGGCAGCCCGGCGCCGGAGCCGACGTCCGCGACGACCTGACCCGGCTCGAGCAGCTCGGCCAGGCCGGCGCAGTTGAGCAGGTGCCGCTCCCAGAGCCGGGGCGTCTCTCGTGGGCCGAGCAGCCCGCGCTCGACGCCCGCGCCGGCGAGCAGCGCGGCGTACGCCTCGAGCATCGGCAGGTGCTCGCCGAAGACGGCGAGGGCCGTGGCCGGGGCCTCGGGCGCAGCGTCGGCCGTGCCGACGGTCATTCCCCGCCGTCGGGCAGGACCACGACGCGGCGCTCGGGCTCGAGGCCCTCGGACTCGCTGCGGACGCCCGCGACACCGGCGACGGCGTCGTGCACGATCTTGCGCTCGAACGGCGTCATCGGGGCGAGGCGCACGCGCTCACCGGACTCGGCGCAGCGCTCGGCGGCCCGGGTGCCGATGGCGGTGAGCTCCTCCTTGCGGGCGGCGCGCCAGCCGCCGATGTCGAGCATGAGGCGCGAGCGCACCCCGGTCTCGCGGACCACGGCCAGGCGGGTGAGCTCCTGCACGGCCTCGAGCACCTGGCCGTTCTGCCCGACGAGCGCGTCCAGGCCGTCACCGACGATCGCGACGACGGCGCGCTCACCCTCGACGTCCATGTCGATGTCGCCGTCGACGTCGGCGATGTCGAGCAGGCGCTCGAGGTAGTCGCCGGCGATGTCGCCCTCGCGCACCAGCAGGTCCTGGTCGTCGTCGGTCTCGGGCGCCGCGCTGGTGGCAGTGGTGGTGTCGCTCACGGGGGTCCTTCGGAGTCGGGGGAGTGCACGTCGTCTGCTGTTCTGGTGTGCACGGCGTCCGCGCAGCAGGCTAGCGGCGGCCGCCGCGGCGGTTCTTGTTCTTGCGGCTGCCCGCGGGACGGCGGTTGGCCCCGGCCGCGACGGACGCCTGCGGCGTGGCGCCGCCGCTGCGGGCGGGCGAGGAGCCGCCCGCGGAGACGCCGGTCGTCACGGGCGTCGGGAGCGCCACCGCGTTCGCGCCGCGCGGGCCGTCGCCCTTCGAGCCCTTGAGGTCCTTGAGGTCCTTGGCGTCCTTGGCACCGGTCGCGCCGCCGGGCTTGCCGGGGTTGAGGTTCGCCGGCGGCATCCGCTTGATGACGTAGTGCTGCTGACCCATGGACCAGACGTTGGTGGTGAGCCAGTACAGGAGCACGCCGATCGGGAAGAAGGCGCCGGAGACCGCGAACGAGAGCGGCAGCACGTACAGCAGCAGTTTCTGGACCATCACCTGCTGCGGGTCGGTCGTGCCGGACCGCGCGATCATCTGGCGCTGCGTCCAGAAGGTGGTGGCACCCATCAGCACCACCATGATCGCGGCGATGATGCGCACCGTGGTCTGGTTGCCGTCGAGGTCGCGGAGCAGGTCCAGCGGGCTGTTGAAGGCAGCGGAGATCGGTGCGCCGAACACCTTCGCCCGGCCGCCCTCTGCCAGCAGCGCGGAGGACAGGCCGTACTTCGGGTCCGCCCCCGGCTTGAACTCGCGGATGACGCTGAACAGCGCGAAGAACACCGGCAGCTGCAGGATGAGCGGCAGGCACCCCGAGATGGGGTTGGCGTTGTTCTCCTTGTAGAGCTTCATCATCTCGGTGTTGAGCGTCTCGCGGTCGCCCTTGTGGAGCTTCTGCAGCTCCTTGATCTTGGGCGAGAGCTCCTGCATGCGGCGCTGGCTCTTGATCTGCTTGACGAACAGCGGGAACAGCAGCAGCCGGACCGTCACCGTCAGCAGCACGATGGACAGCGCCCATGCAGGTCCGCTCGACGGGATGAGCACCGTCGAGAGCACCCGGTGGATGAACGCCAGCAGATGACCGACGGGACTGGCGAGGACGTCAAACACGGGTCTGCTCCGGGGCGTCGGGTCGAGCGGGCTGGTGGACGTGCTGGTCCATGGTCACCCAAGGACGACGATCGGGCGGTACGGGATCGTGCCCACCGGGGTGGAACGGGTGGCAGCGGGCGATGCGACGGACGGCGAGCCAGCTGCCGCGCCCGGCTCCGTGGACCGCGAGGGCCTCGGCGGCGTACGCGCTGCAGCTCGGCGCGAACCGGCACCGCGGCCCCAGCAACGGGCTCACCCAGCGGCGGTAGCCGCCGACGAGCACGAGCAGGAGGCGGGCGACCGGGCCGGGGCGGCTCATCCCGAGCTCCGGGCCGGCAGCACCCGGGACAGCGCCGCGTCGAGGTCGGCGCCGAGGGCATCGCTGTCGGCGGCGCCTGCCGCCGGGGCGGCGCGCACCACGAGCCGCGTGCCGTCCGGCAGCGCACCGACCCGGTCGCGCAGCAGGTGACGCAGCCGGCGGGAGACGGTCGAGCGGACGACCGACCCGCCGACCGCCTTGCTCACGACCAGCCCGGCACGCGCCGGCGCGGGAGCGGCGTCGGGCGGCGCCGTCAGGAGATGCACCGTCAGCAACGGCCGCGCGGCGCGGCGACCGTGGCGGACGACCTCGGAGAAGTCGGCGGACCGGTGCAGGCGGGCCGACCGGGAGAGCACGCGGCGGCCCGGTCGGCGGTGGGTGGTCGCCCGGGGTGCGGGACCGACGGCCCTAGGCCGACAGCTCGTTGCGGCCCTTGCGGCGACGGCCCGCGAGGATGGCGCGACCCGCACGCGTCGACATGCGCAGCCGGAAGCCGTGGGTCTTGGCGCGACGGCGGTTGTTCGGCTGGAAGGTGCGCTTGCTCACGGGTCGGGCTCGCTCTCGGCTGGTGTACGGGCGCACGGGGACGTGCGCGGTTGCTCGGTCTGGGGCAGGGCCGGGCTGCGGGTGGTGCGGGGCTGCGGCCGACGACACCTCCGTGGAGAGGCGTGTCGCGGGCACAGACCTCTCCAAGGTACGGACACCGCAGGAGGGGGTCAAACAGCCGCGCGCGGACACGCCGGAAGTCCTGTCGAGCAACTTCGCCGAGTGCCTTGCTCGGGGTGGGTGCTGCTGTTAGCGTCCGCCCGCCGGACCTCCCCCCGTCAGGTCCTCGGACCTGTTCGCCGCCCTCCCGCCCGCGGGAGCGGAGCACCATCGTCCGTCAGCACGGGCGGGTCCTCGGGACCCTCACCCGGCTGTACGTCCGGCGTCTCCACAACCTGTGGACAGACGTGTGGACAGCGGACCCTCCCGCGGGGCAGGGTCGTCCCGTCGGCCTCCTCGAGGACCGGCCGTGGTGTCCCAGCCGGGGCGCCGCACCGTCTCGAGCGAGGGGCCCGTGTGACCGAGGCAGACACCGGTACCGCGGGGACGACCGGGGCGGAAGCACCGCTCGCGCTCGAGGAGGTCTGGGCCCGCGCCGTGGCCGGGCTCGCCGACGGGGCCCTGTCGCCGCAGCACCGGGCCTGGGTCGCGCTGACCCGTCCGCTGGGCCTGGTCGAGGACACTGCGCTGCTGGCCGCGCCCAACGAGTTCGCCAAGGACGTGCTGGACAGCCGGCTGCGCCCGGTGATCGCACAGGCGCTGTCGGCGGCGTACGGCCGCGACATCCGGGTGGCCGTCACCGTGCAGCCCCCGGCTGCCGACGTCGACGGACCGGCGCTCGACGACGCCGACCGCCCGGCCTACGGCGGGGCCTTCGGCGGGGACAGCGACCCTGACGACGAGGGCTCCCGGCCGTACGACACCGGCTACGGCGCCGCTCGCGACGAGCCGGACCGCTACCAGCAGCCGCGGTCCGCCGGGGGGTCGGCGTCGGACAACGTCCGGCAGCTGCCCGGCACGCTGACCCCGGCCCGCGGGCCGGTCGAGCCCGCGCGGCTGAACCCGAAGTACGCCTTCGAGACCTTCGTCATCGGCGCGTCCAACCGCTTCGCGCACGCCGCCGCGGTGGCGGTCGCCGAGGCGCCGGCCAAGGCCTACAACCCGCTGTTCGTCTACGGCGAGAGCGGGCTCGGCAAGACCCACCTGCTGCACGCCATCGG
>JBKJQM010000282.1:0-4002 GCA_046594005.1 Mycobacteriales bacterium | reverse complement strand
GCGTACGTGCTCACCGCAGCCCGTCGCGACCGTCCCGGGTGCCTGCCGCTCGGGGCGGTGGCCGTGGGGTCCGCCGGCTTCGACGGGCAGGAGAGCCGGGTGTGCGCGGCCGAGCTGCCGCTCGCCGACGAGGACAGCGACGCGGTGGACCGCACGATCACGCTGGAGGCCCCCACGTCCTTCGACGTCGCGGTCCGTGCTCGTGCGCGGCCCGGTCCGGAGCTCGACACCCGGCTACAGCGGGACCAGCCGGTCACGGTGACCGCGACCAGCGCGCTGGTCCCCGGCGCACGCCCCGCGGGCGTCGTCGACCGGGACACGGAGACGAGCTGGATCGCTGCTCCGCTGGATGTCGGCCGGCGCGAGGTGGACGGCCGGCCTGCCGGTCCGACGCTGACGCTGACGCTCGACCGCCCGACGACGGTGCGGGGGGTGGAGGTCTACCTCGACCCCCACCTCGCAGCCTCGCGCCCGCGGTCGGTGCGCCTGGTGGTCGACGGCCGCGTGCAGCCGGCTGTCGACCTGGTCCGCGGCGTCGCCCGGCTGCCCCGGGCGCTGCCCGTCTCGCGGACGGTCGAGGTGTTCTTCCCGGCGGTGGAGCGGCGGGTGTCCGTGCGCCGGGACGGCCTGGTCGAGGTGCTCCCCGTCGGCGTCACCGACCTGAACCTGCTCGGCCCGCCGACAGCGGCCGTGCACTCCGACCTGGACCGCTCGGCGACGGTCGACCTGCCGTGCGGGCAGGGGCCGCTGCTCGAGCTGGACGGGCGGCTGGCGGTCGGGACGCGGGTCCACGCCACCGTCGGCGACCTGCTCGACGGGGGGCCGGTGGCGGTCGAGCCCTGCTCCGGAACGCCGCTGGTCGTGGGCGCGGGCGAGCACCGCGTCCGGATCGCCCGCACCGCCGAGGTGCAGGTGGACGGGCTGGTGCTCACCGGCCCCGGCCGGGCGCCGGAGGGCGGCCGCAGCCGGGTGGCGGCCGTGCGCTCCTGGGGTGACGTCGCCCGCTCGCTGGACGTCGCCGACGGCCCGGAGTCGTGGCTGGTCGTGCACGAGGCGTTCAACCCGGGCTGGACGGCCCGCAAGGACGGCCGCCGGCTGACGCCGGCCCGCCTGGACGGCTGGCAGCAGGGCTTCGTGCTGCCTCCGGGGCCCGGTCGCGTGGTGCTGGAGTTCGCGCCGGACCGCCCGTACCGCCTCTCGCTGCTCGCCGGGCTGGTCCTCGCGCTGGTGCTCGTCGCGCTGTGCGCGGTGCGGCCGGGGGGCAAGGCGCCGCCGGAGGGCCGGCCGCGCCGGCGCACCTGGCCTGCGCTCGCGCTCGTCGCGCTCGCCCTGCCGCTGCTGGGCGGGGTGGCAGGCGCCGGCGCGCTGCTGCTCGCCGTCCTCGCAGCGCGACTCGTGCCTCGTGTGCTCCCGGTCCTGGCCGTCGGCGGGCTGCTGGCGGCCGGCGCCCTGGTGGCGCTGCACCCGTGGCCCGAGCGCACCCTGCTGGGCGCACCGGTCCAGGCGCTCTGCCTGGTCGCGGTGGCGGCCCTGGCGGTCAGCCTCTGGCCGCTCCGGGGCCGCGCTTCCGCAGCCGCAGCGCCGGCTCCTCGACCGCGCGCAGGGACGCCCAGCCCAGGAGCACGCTGACCGGCACGACGACCGCCAGCAGCAGCGGCATCGACCCGCTGAAGAACGTGAGGTCGAGCAGGTCGAAGGCCACCGCCAGCACGACCAGGTGCAGCAGGAAGATCCCGTACGACACGCGGCCCAGGAACTGGGCGACGGGCGACGACAGGGCCCTCGGCACCACCCCGTGCGGCTGCAGCGCGGTCACGGGGGCGATGAGCAGGAGGGCGACAGCGCCGTAGAGGACGGTCCGCGACAGCGTCTGCGACGGCGTCAGCAGGGCCAGCCCGTACGGCCCGGTCAGCGGCGTGCCGGCGACCACGAACAGCGCCGCGGCGCCGAGCAGGCACGTCCCCGAGTCGCGCGACAGCGCCTCCAGCCAGCGGCTGCCCGCCGCGGACAGCGCGGCCAGCGCCATGCCGATCGCGAACCAGTCGGCGTGCCCGGGCAGCCAGTAGCCCGCGTGGGGCGGCAGCACGTCGTGCGCGACGGCGCCCTGCCACAGCAGCCCGACGGCGTACATCCCACCGCACAGTCGCAGCTGGGAGCGCAGGGTGCGGCCGGCCAGCCGGCCGAGCAGCGGCAGTGCCAGGTAGAAGGTCACCTCCGTGGCCAGGGACCACATCTGGGTGAGGCCGGCGGCCAGCCCGTCCGGGACGTACACCTGCGTCAGGGTCAGCGACCGCAGCCAGGTGCCGGCTCCGGCGTCGGCGTTGGCAGGCAGGAGCAGCAGCGCGGCGGCCACGGCCAGCCAGTAGCCCGGCAGCACCCGCAGCGCCCGCCGCCAGAGGTAGGGGACCGTCGCCGGCAGCGGCCGGCCGCGCAGCGCGGCGAGGGCCTGCGGGCGGTGCAGCAGGAAGCCGGACAGGACGAAGAAGACCGCGACCCCGACGTCCAGGCGCGCGAGGACGGTGCGCAGCGGACCGCTGATCGCCTCGCCGCTCTGGAAGCCGACGTGCGTCAGCACCACGGCCAGGGCGGCCACCGCCCGGACCCCGTCCAGGCCGGCGAACCGGCCGTCGTCGGCCGGCGTGCCCGCCGCGGACTCGAGCCCACCGGTCTCCTGCGAACAGTCCGTGTTGTCCAAATCTGGTCCTTTCTGGCCATGGTGGGCGCAGGGGCCGTCGGCGAGACTCGTCTTCAGAACCTGTGCGCCACGACGATGCCGCATGCCGACTCAAGGAGACTCCATTGCGCAAGACGGCCGCCGCCCTGCTGGGGGCTGGTGCGTTCGCCCTCGGGCTCGCCGTGCTCGTGCCGACGGTGATCTCGCCGGCGCTGCTGAAGGCGCCCGCAGAGGAGGACGTCGTGACGCACTCCCGGAGCGCCGCCCAGAAGCTCAACATCGCGACCGGGGAGCTCGAGCCCATCACGGTCGACCTCACCCGCATGCTCTCCACCCACGCTGACGGCAAGAAGCTGGCCGGCACGAGCGACGTCGCCGTCTACGACGAGCTGATCAACCTCTCGGTCGTGGGTCAGGACGGTGACCTGCAGACCGTCGACGCCCGTGGCCGCTACACCGGCCTGCGTGCCGGCGCGTTCGTGATCGCTTTCGACCGCTCGACCGGTCAGGGCAAGCCGGAGTTCAAGGACGACACCTACGACACCACGGGCCAGACGGTGAAGTTCCCGTTCGGCACGAAGAAGAAGACCTACGACTACTTCGACCAGACCTCGCGCAGGGCGTGGCCGGTCGCCTTCGTCCGCGAGACCAAGGTCAAGGGCCTGGACGTCTACGAGTTCTCCGGCACCATCCCGGAGACCTCGCTGGGCCAGTACGGCGTGCTCGAGGGCACCGACACGCTCTACAGCAACAAGGGCCGCACCGTGTTCGTCGAGCCCGTCACCGGCGCGATCGTGAGCTCGGAGACCGCGCCGCAGACGTCGATCACGTTCGCCGACGGCTCGGTCAAGCAGGCCCTTCTCATCGACGGGCTGGTCCCGACGGACGCGACCATCGCGGCCCGGGTGGACTACGCCAAGGGCGCCAAGAGCAAGGCGCAGAGCCTGCAGCGCGCGCCGCTGCTGCTGGGACTGGTCGGCCTGCTGCTGCTCCTCGGTGGGCTCGCCGCCTCCCGCGGAGGCCGCAGCCGCGGGCCGCGCGAGGACGAGCCGATCGTCGACGACAGCACGTCCACCGCCCGTCCCGACGTCTCCGGCGTGCTGCCGTTGGCCCGCGGCGAGGAGCGACCGGGCGCGCACGTACGCCGCTAGACCCCGCTGGACCCGCCCGTCGCACGGCCCGTCACACTGCGACGTCGAGTCGCGGGGTGACGGGCCGTTCGGGCTTGTCGGCCACCCAGATCGACGAGCCCGGCAGCAGCCGGCCGCGCAGCGGCGACCACTGGCCCCACTCCCGCTCGTGGCCCGCGGGCCACTCCGGCTCGACGA
>JBKJQM010000063.1:0-20929 GCA_046594005.1 Mycobacteriales bacterium | reverse complement strand
CTCGACGTCGAGGAGAACCAGGCACGCCGGCTGCTCAACGACCTCGACGCGTTCCGCACCGGCCGCGGGCGCACGCTCGACGAGGAGGTCGCCGCGCACGAGTGGCTCAGCACCGTCTTCCACCCCGTCGTGACGCAGGTGCCCAAGGAGCTGCGCGGCAAGCTCGAGCAGGCGGAGGTCTTCCACGAGGTCCTCGAGCACCGGTGGTTCCTGTCCGAGGCCGCCGGCCGGGACGTCGGGATGGACGCGGCCGTGCGCTCGTACGTGTCGGAGATCCTGCCCGGCAAGCCGGACGAGCGGGCCGTGCTGGGAGCCCGCATCGGCCGCCCCACGACCTGAGCTGCAGTCAGGGCACGGCACGGCACGGCACGCAGAGTCGGTGAGGTAGGGACCTTCGACCCTGCCGGACGTACCAGGTCAGGCCGCAGGGTGGACCTCGACCGGGAGCCGTGCGGCGCCGGCGAGGAGGCGCGTCGTGAGTTCGCTCGACCTGGCCCGCTGGCAGTTCGGCATCGTGACCGTCTACCACTACCTGTTCGTCCCGCTGACAATCGGGCTGTCGGTCCTGGTCGCGCTGATGCAGACCCGCTGGCACCGCACGGGCGACGAGCGCTGGCTGCGCATGACGAAGTTCTGGGGGAAGCTGTTCCTCATCAACTTCGCCCTGGGCGTGGTGACGGGGATCGTGCAGGAGTTCCAGTTCGGGATGAACTGGTCGGACTACAGCCGCTACGTCGGTGACGTCTTCGGCGCGCCGCTGGCGATGGAGGGGCTGCTCGCCTTCTTCCTCGAGTCGACCTTCCTGGGTCTGTGGATCTTCGGCTGGGACCGGCTGCCCAAGCGCGTGCACCTGGCCTGCATCTGGATCGCGGCCTTCGGCGTGAACCTGTCCGCCTACTTCATCCTCGCCGCCAACTCCTGGATGCAGCACCCCGTCGGCTACGTCATCGACGCGCAGTCCGGCCGGGCGGAGCTGACCAGCATCTCGGCGGTGCTCACCAACTCCACCCTGCTGGCCGCCTACCCGCACACGATCGCCGGTGGCTTCCTGGTGGCCGGCACCTTCGTCGGGGCGATCAGCGTCTGGTCCATGCGGCGTGGCCCGAACCGGGAGGCCTTCCGCCGATCGGCCCGGCTCGGCTTCGCCACCGCGCTGATCGCCATGGCGGTCGTGTCCGTCAGCGGCCACATCACCGCGCAGATCATGACCGAGCAGCAGCCGATGAAGATGGCTGCAGCGGAGGCGCTCTGGGACACCGAGAGCAGCGTCGGCTTCTCGCTGTTCGCCGTCGGCGACATCCGCCACGGCCGCAACCACGTCAACCTGCAGATCCCCCGCGGACTGTCGATGCTGTCGACCAACAGCCTCGACGGCGAGGTCCAGGGGATCAACGACCTGCAGGCGCAGTACGAGCAGACCTACGGCCCGGGCGACTACACCCCGGTCATCGGCGTGGCCTACTGGAGCTTCCGGCTGATGATCGGCTTCGGGGTGGCTGCCGGCCTCATCGCCGCAGCCTGGCTGTGGTGGACCCGCAAGGGCCGCCTGCCCACCAGCCGCTGGGCGTACGTCGTCGGCATCTGGTCGCTCGGCCTGCCCTTCGCCGCCAACTCGATGGGGTGGGTGTTCACCGAGATGGGGCGCCAGCCCTGGACGGTGTTCGGCGTCCTCGAGACCGCGGACAGCGACTCGCCGACGGTGGCGGCCTGGCAGGTCGCGACGTCGCTCGGGACGTACACGGTCCTCTACGCCGTGCTCGCGGTGATCGAGGTGCGCCTGATCGTGAAGTACGTCCGCGCCGGGCTGCCGGAGGTGGTCCCGATCGTGGCGACCGACGCCGACTCCGACGACCGTCCGCTCGTCTTCGCCTACTAGAACAGGACGACCCGTGGACCTCTCGACCGTCTGGTTCTGCCTCATCGCCGTCCTGTGGATCGGCTACTTCGTTCTGGAGGGGTTCGACTTCGGCGTGGGCGTCCTCGTCGGGACGATCTCCGAGGACGACACCGACCGCCGCGTCGTCATCAACACGATCGGACCGGTCTGGGACGGCAACGAGGTGTGGCTGATCACCGCCGGTGGGGCGACCTTCGCCGCCTTTCCCGAGTGGTACGCCACGCTGTTCAGCGGCTTCTACCTGCCGCTGCTGGCCATCCTGGTCGCGCTGATCGTGCGCGGCGTCGCCTTCGAGTACCGCGGCAAGGTCGACACGCCGGCCTGGCGCCGCGGCTGGGACCGCGCCATCTTCTGGAGCAGCGCTCTGCCGGCCCTGCTCTGGGGCGTCGCCTTCGCCAACATCGTCCGGGGGGTCCCCCTGGACGCGGACTTCGAGTTCACCGGCTCCCTGCTCGACCTGCTCTCGCCGTACGCCCTGCTCGGGGGCCTCGTCACGCTGTCGCTGTTCACCTTGCACGGAGCGGTCTTCGTGTCCCTGAAGACCGACGGTGCGGTCCGGCACCGCGCCCGCGGGATCGCGCAGCGGCTCGCACCGGTCACCGTCGCGCTGGCCGGCGGGTTCCTCGTCTGGACGCAGGTCATCACCGGCAACGCCGGCTCGATGGTGCTCAGTGCCGCGGCGGCGTTGTGCCTGGTCGCCGCGATGCTGCTGGTGCGCACCCCGCGCGAGGGCTGGGCCTTCACCGCGACCGCGGCGACCATCGCGCTGGCGGTCGCGTCGCTGTTCGTCGCGCTGTTCCCGGACGTGCTGCCGTCGACGGTGGCCGGCAACAGCCTGACCGTCGACAACGCCTCCTCCAGCCCGTACACGCTGAAGGTCATGACGTGGGTCGCCGCGTTCGGGACGCCCCTGGTCGTCGTCTACCAGGCCTGGACCTACTGGGTGTTCCGCCAGCGGATCAGCCGCGGGCACATCGTCAGCGAGCCGGCCGAGCGACCCGCCCCGGTGCCGTGAGGAGGCGGTGAGCCGAGCGGTGGACCCGCGCCTGCTGCGCGAGGCCCGAGGCGCCCGCACCGCCGTCGTCGGCGCCGTGGCGCTCGGCCTGGTCACGACCGGGATCGTGCTCGCACAGGCAGCGCTGCTGGCGTCCGTGCTGGCCCGCGCCCTGCTCAGCCCGGCCACGGCGCTCGCAGCGTCGACGGCCGAGCTGGTCGCACTCACGGTGGTGGTCGTACTGCGAGCCGCCACCGCCTGGGCGCAGGGCGTGGTGGCCGTCCGCTGCTCGGCGAGCGTCAAGTCCGCACTGCGGGCGCGGCTGGTCCAGCACGCGCAGGCCCTCGGCCCGTCCTGGCTGGCGGGGGAGCGAGGCGGTGAGCTGACCACGCTCCTGACCCGCGGGCTCGACGCGCTCGACCCGTGGTTCGCGCGCTACCTGCCCCAGCTCGTGCTGTCGGTGCTCGTCCCCGTCGCGGTCCTCGTACGCCTTGCCACGGTCGACCTGCTCTCCGCGCTGGTCGTGGGCATCACGCTCCCGCTCATCCCGGTGTTCCTCGCCCTGGTCGGGCTGCACACCCGCGACCGGACCGTCCGCTCCTACGACCAGCTCGCCGCGCTGAGCGGTCACTTCGTCGATGCGGTCCGCGGCATGGCGACCCTGCGCCTGCACGGCCGGGCGGTCGGACATGCCGCCGCCGTACGACGGGCGAGCGAGGCGCACCGCGTCGTGACGATGCGCACCCTGCGCGTCGCCTTCCTGTCGTCGCTGGTCCTGGAGCTGCTCGCCACCTTGTCGGTGGCCCTCGTCGCGGTCGAGGTGGGACTGCGGCTCGTGGACGGGTCGCTGCCGTTCGAGAGCGCGCTGCTCGTGCTCCTGCTCGCGCCGGAGGCGTACCTGCCGCTGCGCCGCGTCGGGGCGGAGCACCACGCCTGCCAGGACGGCGCGGCCGCCGCCGACCGGGTCTTCGCCGTCCTCGAGACCCCGACCGGGCCCGTGCAGTCGTCGGTGCTCACGGCGGAGGGACCGGTCGTCCTCGACGCCGCGACGGTGCTGCTCGACGGACGTCGCTCGCCCGTCCTCGACCGGATCGAGCTGGTCCTGCAGCCGGGCGAGCGGGTCGCGATCGTCGGGCCTAGCGGCGGGGGCAAGAGCACGCTGCTGGACGTCCTGCTGCGGTTCCGCAACCTGGACGAGGGCCGCCTGCTGCTGGGCAGCACCGACGCCGCGGGCACCGACCCGTCGGCCTGGCGCCGGCGCACGGCCTGGTTGCCGCAGTCCCCGGTGCTGTTCGCGGGCACTGTCGCGGACAACGTCCGCCTCGGCGCCCCAGGGGCGAGTGCGGCAGCGGTCGACCGTGCGCTGACCGCCGTCGACCTGCCGGGTACGGCCGGCCGGGTCCTCGGGGCCGACGGCCGCGGGCTGTCGGCGGGCCAGCTCCGGCGTGTCGCCCTGGCCCGGGCCCTGCTGCGCGTCGACGTCCACGGCGCCTGCCTGCTGCTGCTCGACGAGCCGACCGGGAGCCTCGACCCGGTCAGCGCCGCGGCCGTACGCGCCGCGCTGGCCGCCGTTCGGCGCTCGGTCACCGTCGTCGCAGTCACCCACGACCCGGGGCTGGCGGGGTCCTGCGACCGCATCCTCTTCCTGTGCGCGGGGCAGTTGACCGTCGCCGAGCACGTCGTACCGGTGGCCTCATGAGGAGCGACCCGCTGTGGCGGGTCCTCGCGCTGGCCGCACCGGTGCGGGGCCGGCTGGTGCTCGCCGCGCTGGCGGCTGTCGCGACCGTCGCGTGCGCCGTCGCCCTCGCCGGCACCGCCGCCTGGTTGCTCGCAACCGCGGCCGGGCAGCCCCCGGTGCTGACGCTCTCGGTGGCCGTCGTCGCCGTCCGGGCCTTCGGCCTCGGTCGGGGGATGTCCCGCTACGTCGAGCGGCTGGCAGGACATGATGCGGCCCTGCGCGTGCTGGCGGCCACCCGCGCCGACGTGTGGGCGGCGCTCGAGCCGCTGGTCCCGGCGAGCCTGCCGGACTCCCCGACGAGCGGGGGACGCGGTGACCTCCTGGAGCGCCTCGTCAGTGACGTGGACGCGCTGCAGGACCTCTACCTGCGCGCGCTCGCCCCCGTCGCCGTCGCCCTCGCCGTCGGGGGCGGCGCGGTGGCCGTCTCGGTGGCTCTCCTGCCCCCGGCCGGGCTGGTGCTGGCGATCGGGCTCGTCCTTGCCTCGGCCGCCATCCCGACGTGCGTGCTCCTGCTGGACCGGCGGAGCGCCGCCGCGCGCGGACCGGCCCGCACCCGCCTCGCGCAGGTCACGGTCGAGCTGCTGGCCGGGGCCGCCGACCTCGAGGCCTGCGGTGCCTCGGCGTCCGCCGCGCAGCGGGTGGTCGAGGCCGACTCCGTGCTGCGCAGGACCGACCGTTCGGCCGCCGCGGCCACGGGAGCCGCCGACGGGCTCCAGACGCTGGCCAGTGGGCTGCTCATCGTCGCCGTCCTGCTCGTCGGGCTGCCGGCTGTCGCCGCCGGAACGATCGACGGCGTCGCCCTTGCCGTCCTCGCGCTCATCGCGTGGTCCGCCAGTGAAGCGACGGCCGGACTGCCCGACGCTGCTCGAGCAGTCGTGGCCGGCCGGGCCGCAGCCGTGCGCCTGCTCGACGTCCTCGACGCCTCCCCGGCCGTGACGGATCCGGCCTCACCCGCGGCAGTGCCCCCCGGTCCGCTCGGGGTCCAGGTGCACGGGCTCTCGGTGACGCACCCCGGGGCTGTCGTTCCTGCCCTGCTCGACGTCGACCTCGACCTTCCCGCCGGGCACCGGGTCGCGGTGGTGGGCCCGAGCGGCGCGGGGAAGAGCACGCTGGTCGACGTCCTGGTCCGCTTCCGCGAACCCACGTCCGGACGGGTGCTGCTCGGCGGGGTGGACGTCCGCCAGCTCGCGCAGGCCGAGGTCCGGTCTGTCGTCTCGGGGTGCCTGCAGCCGCCGTACCTGTTCGCGACGACCTTGCTGGACAACCTGCGGCTGGCCCGCCCCGACGCCGGCGACGACGAGGTCGCCGCCGCCGCGGACGCCGCCGGCCTCACGGGGTGGGTCGACGACCTGCCGCGCGGTTGGCAGACCGCTGCCGGCGAGGCGGGGGCGATGGTGTCGGGCGGGCAGGCGCAGCGCCTCGCGCTCGCCCGCGTCCTGCTGCAGGCACCTCGGGTGCTGCTCCTGGACGAGCCGACCTCCGGCCTGGACCTGGCCCTGGCCGACCAGGTGATGGCGGACCTGCTGCGCGCCACTGCGGGGCGCACGGTCCTGCTGGTCACGCACCGCCTCGCCGGCCTCGACGAGATGGACCAGGTCGTCGTGCTGGACCAGGGCCGAGTGGTGCAACGCGGGACCGCCGACGAGCTGCGCGCACAGCCCGGGCTGTTCCGCAGGATGTGGAAGGCCGAGCGGGACGGTGACCGGCTCCTGGCGCCGCAGGCCAGGTAGCGGCGCTCCGCTACTCGGGCCTCATCACGAGGTCGGCGTGTCAAGCTCGCTCGTGACGCCGGCAGCGTCCAGGCGGTCCCGCATCGCGGCGTCGCGGTCCTTGCTGGCGTGCTCACGGTCCTCGCCGGAGTGCACGCGATCCCGGGCGCTGCGCTGACGGTCCAGCTTGGCCTCGGTGCGGTCCCACGCCGCGCCGGCCGCGCCAGGCGCACCGACGGTGGCCTCCCGCGCGGCCGCCCGGTCGTCCCTGCCCTCGGACCGCCGGTCGCGAGCCTCCGAGCGGGCGTCGTTGTCCTCGGACGCCTTGTCCCGCGCGGCGGCAGCCGCGTCCCGGTCCTCGCCGGTGGAGTCGTCGTCGGACTTCGCGTGTTCGGCACCCATCCGAGCAGCATGACAGGCCGCGGAGCCGGCACGCCCCGACGACGGCGCTGCGTGCGCGGACCGGGTGCGAATGCCGCGGACGCTCGTGTCGGGCAGTCGGTCCGGTCAGTCCCGGGGGTCGCGCCGCTCGGACGGCGCGGGTCGGCCGCGGCTCTCGTCGACCCGGCACCACGCGTACAGGCGCCGTGCCCGGTGAGACAGCGCCGCCGCGGCAGGGCTCCGGTACGGAGCGCGGACGTTCTCGCCTGCCAGGTCGGCGACGATGGCCCGGAACCGGGCCAGCTCGCTCGCGGTGGGCGGGCGTCCGTGCCCGAACGGGTGCTGCGGGGTCTGGGCGGTCATGACGGGGTCGACGTCGCCGCGTCGGCGCTGCGGCCGTTGCTCGGGACGGCGGGCAGCGTGACGACCGCCGGGGCCGCGCTGGTGTTCGCCGGCGCGGGCGCGGAGGCGACCGCGGCGCTCGCCTCGCGCGCCAGGAACGCGCCGAGCTCGCCGATCGTGCTCATCAAGGGGGCCGGGAAGACCACCGTGGTGTTCTTGTCCACGCCGATGTCGACCAGGGTCTGCAGGTTGCGCAGCTGGAGTGCGAGCGGGTGCGCGACCATGATGTCGGACGCGGCACCGAGTGCTGCCGCCGCCAGCTGCTCACCCTCGGCGTTGATGACCTTCGCGCGCTTCTCCCGCTCGGCCTCGGCCTGCTTGGCCATGGCGCGCTTCATGCTGTCCGGCAGCTGGATGTCCTTGAGCTCGACGAGCGTGACCTCCACACCCCAGTCGAGGGTGCTGACGTCCAGGATCTCGCGGATGTCGAGGTTGATCCGGTCGGTCTCGCTCAGCGCCTCGTCGAGGGTGTGCTGACCCACCACCTTGCGCAGCGTGGTCTGGGCGATCTGGTTGATGGCCGCGTAGACGTCCTCGATCGCGACCACCGACTTCACCGGGTCGACGACCTTGAAGTACGCCACCGCGGAGATGTCGACGCTGACGTTGTCCCTGGTGATGATGCCCTGCGACTGGATCGGCATCGTGATGATCCGCAGCGAGACGCGGTGCAGCACGTCGACGACGGGGACGATCAGCCGCAGCCCGGCCTCGCGGGTCCCGATGACGCGACCGAGCCTGAACAGCACCCCCTGCTCGTACTGCTTCACGATGCGCACCGACAGGGCGGCGGCGAGCAGGCCGACCAGCAGCACGACGACGACGACGGACGGGAGGGTGCTCATGGAGCCCACGGTCGATCAGGGACGCCGACGGGGCCAGGGCCGAAGGTCCTGACCCGTGGTCAGTGTGCTGCGGGGAGGCTCCTGCGGGGTGGGTGCCGTCGCAGCCCGATGCGGATGCGGAGCGGGCGCTCACGTGTCCGGTCGTCGCCTCAGTCGACGACGAGCATCTCCGCCTCGAGGGGCGGGTGGGGGCGGTGCATCTGCAGGAGGGTGCAGCCGTGCGGACCGACGGCCCCACCGGGATGCGCGACGCCGGGCGGCACATGCGCGTAGGAGCCCGCGGTGAGACGCCGGCCGGCGAACGTCATGTCACCGGAGTGCACCCACACGTGGTGGTGTGCGGCCAGGTGCGGCTCGCCAGGTGTCTCGGAACCAGGTGCGTAGCGGATCAGCGCCTGGGTGAAGCTGCCGAGGCGCCACAGCACCTTCTGGTCGACACCGGGGCAGCCGTCGACCGCGGCCCATGGCAGCGCCTCGATCTGCTCGGCATCCAGGACGCTCAGGGCCTGCAGTGCGTTGGTGTCGGGGGCACGCGCGATGACGCTCATGTCTGACTTCCTGTCTGAGCGGGACGGCTGTCCTGCAGGTCGAGCGTTCCCTCACGACCGGCCCGTTGCCAGAGGCGAAGGTCCTGCCGCGTGCCGGCGCGCGGTCAGGTCGGGTCGTGCTCGAGCAGCGCCCACACGCACGTGCCGGCGGTGTCGTGGCGGACCCCCCAGCGGGGGGCGAGCAGCCCCACGACGTCGAGTCCGCGGCCGGGGTGCGAGGTCGGGTCGACGGTGGGTCGCGGGGACGTCGCGGCAGCCAGCAGCCGTCGGTCGGCGGGGGCGGCGTCCCAGACCTCGATGAGCAGCGTGCCGCTGTCGGTGGCCTGGACGCGGAGCGTCGCGGCAGGGGCGGCGTCCAGGGCGTTGGCGACGAGCTCGGCCGCGACGACCGCGGCCTTGTCGGCGCGGCGTGCCTGGTCGGTGCCCGCGAGGAGGCCGCGGACGAAGCGCTCGGCGTGCTCGACGGCGGCGCCGACGCCGTCGCCGGAGGTCAGGTCGGTCGTGCCGGTCCGCGCGGCCGAGCGCCGGCCAGCGTCGTGCTGGACGTGCCGGGAGCGGGCGACGAGCGCTCTGGCGGCGTCGCCTCGGATCACGGTCATGGAGTCCTCTCGCCGTGGTTGGTCGTGGGGTGCCGGTCCGGTGCGCCCGAACGGGCGAGCGCGGGCCGGCGGGCGGGGGCGGTCTGGTCGAGCTCGCGCCGATGTCGGGCGACGTGCTTGCGGGCGTGGGCGATGGCGTCCGGGAGCGTGTCGAAGACGTGGTGGCGGGCGGCGAGGGGGGCCAGAGTCCCGACGGCCTGGAGCAGGCGCGTGTGCTCGGGACTCGCGCCTTTGAGCAGGACGGTGATCCCACGTCGGTGGAGCTGCTCGACGACCTCGCCCAGCGCGCGGGCGCCGGTGGCGTCGAGCATCCCGATCGTGGACAGGCGCAGGATGACGACGCGGACGTCGGCGACCGCGGTGATCTGGGCGAGGAAGCCTGCGGCGGCGGCGAAGAACAGCGGGCCGTCGAGCCGGTAGGTCAGGACGTGCGCGGCGAGCAGGGCGTGCTCGGCGGCGTCGTCGATCCCGTCGTCCGACAGGGGCTCGGGGACCGCGCGGGCGGTCCGCGTGAGGTTGGCGAGGGCGAGCACGGCGGCCAGGACGAGGCCGAGCTCGACCGCCGCGATGAGGTCCAGCGCGACCGTCGCGACGGCGGTGAGCGCGAAGACCGCGGTGTCGCCGCGGGTGGAGCGGAGCACGGACCGGACGTTGTGCCGCTCCACCATCCGCCAGGCCGTGACCATGAGGACGCCGGCGAGGGCGACGAGCGGGATCCGCGATACGAGATCGGAGCCGGCGTAGACGACGGCGGCCAGCACGAGCGCGTGCGTGAGCGCGGCGAGGCGGGTGTGCGCGCCCGCGCGGGCGTTCACCGCGGTCCGGGCGATCGCACCGGTCGCGGGCAGGCCGCCGCACAGCCCCGACGCGACGTTCGCCAGCCCCTGTCCGAACAGCTCGCGGTCCGGGTCGTGCCGGGGAGCGTCGCTCATCCCGTCCGCGACCTTGGCCGCCAGCAGGCTCTCCAGTCCCGCGAGGAAGGCGACGACCGCTGCCGGGCCGAGCAGCGACCCGAGGCCGGACAGGTCGGGCAGCGACGGGAGCGGCAGCGATGACGGCAGGGCGCCGATGCGGACGGCGTCGACGCCGAGGGTCTCGGCGGCGGCCGTGGCCGCGACAACGGCGATCAGGCTGGCGGGCAGGGAGCGGTGCAGCCGGGGCAGCGCCGCGGTGAGCGCGACCGAGAGGACCAGCAGCCCCAACACGGCCCAGTGGGGCTGGCGGGCGAAGTCCGCGATCGCGGCTGCGGCGCCGACCGCGGCGTTGCCGGCGTCGGGCTGCGGAACACCGAGCCCGTTCGGGACCTGCTGTGCGGCGATGACGACGGCGATTCCGACGGTGAAGCCTTCGATGAGCGGCCAGGGGACGTACGCCAGGAGCCGGCCGAACTTCAGCAGTGCCGCGCCGAGGACCAGGACACCGGCCAGGACCGCGACGGGGTAGACGACCTCGGGGCCGTGGGCGGCGACCAGCGGGATCAGGACGACCGTCATGGCCCCGGTCGGGCCGGAGACCTGCAGGTGCGAACCGCCGAAGACCGCAGCGACCGTCCCCGCGACCACTGCCGTGATCAGCGCGGGCGCCGCGCCGACGCCGGTCGCGACGCCGAAGGCCAGCGCCAGCGGCAGGGCGACGATCCCGACCGTCAGCCCGGCGGCGAGGTCGCGCGGCCAGGAGCGGCGCAGTCCGCGGTAGTCGGCGCGGCGGGGCAGCAGCGCGAGCAGCCGACCTGGGACCCGCGCGGGGTCCGGTCGGATCACGACAGGCCCCTGCCCGCTGCGGAGACGGCGTCGTCGGTGTCGTCCAGGGCCGCGAGCAGAGCCTGGCCGTGCCGGGCGTTCGCGCCGATCAGCCGACGAGCGACGGCGAGCAGCTCGGCGGTCTGCGGGTCCCGCAGGGAGCAGACGACGGTGGTGCGGATCCGACGACTGTCGACGATCCCCGCCCGGCGCAGCACCGTGACGTGCTGCGACAGGTGCGACAGCTCCAGACCGGCCTGCTCGGCGAGCTCACCGACGGTGTGGTCGCCCTCTGCGAGCAGCTCGAGCACGCGGACCCGGGCAGGGTGCGCCAGGGCCTTGAACAGCTCTGCCTTGGCATCGGTGAGCGGTCGTCCCGCGGTGAACGGCATGTGCTCAGCATCGTGTTGGTTGACAGTTCCGTCAAGTAATGATGCTGACGCACGCGCCACCGCAAGGCGTCCCGCGCAGCGGGGGAGCAGAGCGGTGCGAGTCAGCGGAGCCAGGGCTGACGCTGGACGAGTGGCAGCGACGCCCACCGCTTGCCCAGCACACCGAGGCTGCGCCCGGCGAGCGTCGCGATGACGACCAGGGCGAACGTGTTGATGACGTGGGAGTCGATGATGGGGTTGGTCGAGTGGGTCGGCTCGCCGTCAGCCATCTTCGCGAAGGGCCAGGTGGCCAGGTACATGAGCATGAGGAGCAACCCGCCCGAGGCTGCTGCCGGCCGCAGCGCGACCCCGAGCAGCAGAGCGGTGCCGATGCCCAGCAGCCCGGCCATGAACAGCCAGTCCGTGCCCGGGGTGCCGGACAGCCAGTGGAAGGCGTCCTGGAACGGACCTCCCGCACCGGCGAGGAAGCCCTTGGTCGGCGAGCCGCCGTTGACCCACGCCCGGGCGCTGGGGGTGGCCCAGCCGAAGCCGAACACCTTGTCGAAGAAGGCCCACAGGAACTCGAAGCCGATGGTCAGTCGCAGACCGGCCAGGGCAAGGGTCCCGGCCTTCGAGCGCCGCGTGGTGCCGTGCTCGGGAAGCGGCGTGCCGCCCCACACGGCGTCGGTGCCGGAGATCCTGGGGTGCTGCAGAGCAGTCGTCATGTCAGCCACGTCCTTGCTGGTCAGGGAGTTCCGGTGACCTGCAGCCTGACGACCCGATGACCCTGCAGCCAGGGCCGAAGGTCCCGCTGCGTCACGTCCGAGGTGACCGCTGGTGCTGCGCGCTGCGCTGCCGCAAGCCCGCGAGCGCGGCGCGGAGCGCGACTGCCGGCGGCCCGTCGGTGCGCAGCTCCACGGCGTCCGGCCACGTCGCACAGGAGGCGCCGAGCGTTCGTCGCACCCGGGCGTCAGCGTCCGAGGGATGGTCAGGGCCGCGCCCAGCCAGCCGGCGCTGTGCGACCTCGTCGGGCACCACGCAGTGGTAGGAGAGCAACGAGCTCGAGGTGGCGTCGGCGAGCCGGGCCGCGTCCGCTCGCCGGTCGGGATCGGTCCACGATGCGTCCAGCACGACGTCCCAGCCCTCCCGGAGCCCGGCCTCCGCGCGCGAGAGCAGGATGTCGTAGACCCGCCCCACGGCGGCGTCGCTGTACCGCTCGGTGGCCGGCAGCGCCAGCTCGCGACGTACGAGATCGCTGCTGAGCACGAGGCATCCGCCGGCCTGGGCGAGTCCCTCGGCGAGGGTCGACTTCCCCGACCCCGGCAGGCCTCCCACGAGCACCAGCGTGACGGCGGTACGGCGCAGGTGGCGCAGCATCAGGCGTACCAGCACTCGAGCCTGGCTGCGCTGCTCGTGCAGTACCGAGTCGTCCGTCGTCTGCTGCGCGCGGATGAGGGCGACCTTCGCGCGGACCTGTGCCCGGTAGGCGATGTAGAGGTGCGCCAGGCTCTCGGGGTGCTGCTCGCCGGAGAACTCCGCGTACTCGTGCAGGAGCTGCCCGGCAGCCGCGTCAGCGCCGAGGCGTTCGAGGTCCATGACCAGCGTCGCGATGTCGGCCAGCACGTCTCCGTGTCGCAGGGCCGCGTCGAAGTCCAGGCAGTCCAGGACGCGCGGGCCGTCCGGCAAGCAGAAGATGTCGTCCGTCAGCAGGTCGCCGTGGCCGTCGCGCACCAGACCCCGAGCGATGCGGCCCCGCAGCAGCGGACGGCGCCCGGTCAGGTAGGCGTCGACGAGCGCACGCGCCTCGTCGACGTCGTCGCGGTCGACCATGTCCGGCACGGCGGCCAGCGCGTCCAGGCCGGTCGTCCACAGTGCGCGCAGGGCGTCCGGTCCGGCGACGGACGTCGGGTCCGGTGACGGTGCGCAGCGGGAGTGGAAGTCCGCGAGCAGGCGGGCGAGCGAGCGCACCTGCCCGCTGACGTCGTCCCCCGACACGACGAGGACGCTGAGACGGGTTGCTGCGGGCAGCCGGCGCATGACGACGACGTGCTCGTCCGCAGTCCCGTCCCCCCGGCGCAGGACGTCGACGCCCAGGTAGACGTCGGGCGCCAGCCGCCGGTTCAGCGCCACCTCCGCCTGGCAGGCCGCCTCTCGTGCGGCCAGCGAGCGGAAGTCCGCGAAGCCCAGGTCGAGGGCCTTCTTCCACTTCAGCACGCGGTCCCCGATCATCAGCACGTACGCGCTGTGGGTCTCCACGAGCCGGTCCGGCTCGTCGGACACCAGGCAGGGCAGGCTCGTGGCGCCGGGGGTGTCGTCGGGGACCGGCAGCTCGACCCCGCCTGCCGTGTGCGCGAACCGGGGCGCCGCGAAAGTCATGAGGTGGGCATGACCTCGAGCACGCCGGTGTCGGCGGTGCCGCGGCAGGAGTGGACGAAGGCCTTCATGGTGCGCTCCAGATGTCGGTGTTCTGTCGGCGCCGCAGTCGCCGGCGCCGCGCGGGCGAGCAGCCGGTCGAGCCGGCTGGGCGGGCGCACCCACACGGTCCGCCCCCGACGGCCGACCCGCCAGGGCCCAAGGTCCCCGGCCGCGGAACCGCCGCCGCCGAGGGCGATCAGCCGCAGCGGTCGTGGGGCTGCGCCGGGCTGTGCCTGCGGAGCTCCTCCCTGCCGACGGTGCGCACGTGCACGTCGTCCGGTCCGTCGGCGATGCGCAGCGTGCGTACGCCGGCGTAGAGCTCCGCCAACGGAAGGTCGTCGCTGACGCCGGCGCCGCCGTGCAGCTGGATCGCCCGGTCGATCACCTTCAGGGCGGCACGGGGCGCGAGCACCTTGATCGCCGCGATCTCGCTCCGCGCGCCCGCGACCCCGCAGGTGTCGATGAGCCAGGCGGCGTGCAGCACGGCGAGGCGCGCCTGGTCGAGCTCCATCCGCGACTCGGCGATCTGGGCCCGGACCACTCCCAGGTCCGACAGAGGTCCGCCGAGGGCGGTGCGGTGCAGTGCGCGCTCGCACATCAGGTGCAGTGCGCGCTCCCCGGCGCCGAGGGCTCGCATGCAGTGGTGGATCCGGCCGGGGTCCAGGCGTGCCTGCGCCAGCAGGAACCCCTCGCCCTCCTTGCCGAGCAGGTTGTCGACGGGGACCCGGACGTCGGTCAGCGTGATCTCGCCGTGCCCGTGCTGCGGCACGTAGCCGAAGACGGGCAGTGAGCGGACGAGCTCGACGCCAGGTGTCCGCAACGGCACCAGCACCATCGACTGCTGCCGGCGGGCTGGCGCGCGCGGGTCGGTCCGGCCCATCACGACCAGCAGGCTGCACCGCGGGTCGGCCGCACCGCTGATCCACCACTTCCGGCCGTTGATGACGTAGTCGTGGCCGTCGCGGTCGATCGCGTGCGGATGTTGGTGGCGTCCGAGGAGGCGACGTCCGGGTCGGTCATGGCGAATGCGGAGCGGATCCTCCCGTCGAGCAGCGGCTCCAGCCACTGCTGCTTCTGCGCGGGGGTGCCGAACATGTAGAGCAGCTCCATGTTGCCGGTGTCCGGGGCTGCGCAGTTCAGCGCTTCCGGCGCCAGGTGTCCCGACCATCCCGTCAGCTCGGCCAGGGGCGCGTACTCGACGTTGGTCAGGCCGGACAGGTCCGGCAGGAACAGGTTCCAGAGCCCGCGCGCACGGGCCTCCTGCTTCAGCTGCTCGACGACGGGAGGGACGCTGTGCTCGTCCACCCCTCGCCGCAGCTCGCGGTGGCGGCGGTACGTGGCTTCCGCGGGGAAGACGCACTCGTCCATGAACGTCCGCAGCCGCGCGAGGTGCTCGGCAGAGCGTGGTGATGGCGAGAAGTCCATGGCCAAGGCTGCGCGACGGCAGGACTGCGCCGCCAGGGGACAGGGGCCCCTCGGGTCGGGACCAACGACCCAGGGAATCCCGCACCCAGGTCCGCAGGCCGCGGGGACGCGTCGAACGCCTACCGCGGAGGGACTTTCGTCTCTGGTCGCCGGCAGAGCAGCTCACGATCCTGACGTCGGAAGGGGTGACGCCATGGACGGCAGCCGTATCCGGGTCTTCTTGCTCGATGACCACGAGATCGTGCGTCGTGGGGTGCGGGAGCTGTTGGAGGCTGAGGGGGATCTCGTCGTGGTGGGGGAGGCGTCGTGTGCGGCGCAGGCGTTGGCGCGGGTGCCGGTGCTGCGGCCGGATGTGGCGGTGCTGGACGTGCGGTTGCCGGATGGCTCCGGGGTGGAGGTGTGTCGTGAGCTGCGGTCGGGGCAGCCGGAGTTGAGGTGCTTGATGTTGACGTCGTTCAGTGATGACGAGGCGTTGTTCGGCGCAATCATGGCGGGCGCGGCGGGGTTCGTGGTGAAGCAGATCCGTGGTCTGGACCTGGTGCAGGCAGTGCGGACGGTGGCGGCTGGTGGGTCGTTGCTGGACCCGCAGGCGACGGCGGCCGTGCTGTGGCGGTTGCGTGGCCGGGCAGAGGCTGATCCGCTACGGGAGCTGACCGGGCAGGAGCGGCGGGTCCTGGACCTGATCGGGGAAGGTCTGACGAACCGGCAGATCGGGCAGCGCCTGGCGTTGGCGGAGAAGACGGTGAAGAACCACGTCAGTCATGTGCTGGCCAAGCTCGGGATGCAGCGGCGTACGCAGGTCGCGGTCCTGGCCGCGCGCACCGCTGACCGGCGACCTGTTGCGCGACCCGTTGCGGGTGCGGCCAGGTCAGGACTTCTGCCGCTGACAGGGGGACTTTCGGCCCTGACCGGGTCGGTGGCCGGTCTCTAGCGTTCGTGATGTCAACCACACAGTCCGCAAGGACGACAGGAGCACATCATGAAGCGCACCGTGACCACCTACCTCGCCATCGCGATCCTCGCGATCTTCGGCCTCGGCGGACTTGCCGGGGGCACGGTCGCCGTGCGCATGGTCGACAGCAACCTCAAGGACCAGGGCATCACCTTCGCCCAGGACAGTCAGTGGGCCGGGCAGCAGGTCAGCAACGGCCTGGACGCCTTGCGCTTCCAGGACATCATCAAGGAGCACGTCACCGCGGCCCTGGAGCCGGCCGGTTTCACCACCTACGAAGAGGTCTCCGCCGCCTCCCGTGCGACCGCGACCAAGACCAACCCTGCCGGTGACCCCAAGCTCGCCGGTCTGCGGCGCACCGCGCTGGACGGGAACCTGCTGCGCGGCACGCTGTTCAGCAGCTTCGCCTGGTGGATGGTCGGCTGGGTCGGCATCGCCGCCGGCCTGGCGTTCCTCACCCTCGCGGGCCTGGCCTACCGGATCAGCGGACGCAGCACCCCGCTGTACTTCCCCGTGACGACCACCCAGCGCGACACAGCAACCGTCTAGCAGCACGCGCCACCGCACGACAGCAGGAGGGTCCGCCTCACGGCGGACCCTTCGTCGCGTGCGGGCACCGCCTGCGGAGGGGGTCGCAGGATCAGCCCTCGGTGCGGGCACGATCGGTCGGGCGGGGGCACCTGATCGAAAGAGCCCCCGCCCGAACGCTGTGGGCCCGGCGGCCTGCTGCGGCCAACGCCTGTCCGGAGCGCCATCGGCGCCGGACATCCCCCACCCGATCGCCGAGCCGATCAGGACGCCGCTCAGCACCCAGGCGGCCTTGGCAGCCAGCACGCCGCCGCGGGTCACGTGACGCGTGCGACGTAGTCGTGGGACGTCCAGATCTCCTGCCTGCGGACGACGTCTCCGCTCTTGGTCGCGGCCCACATCGACCCGCTGCCGGCGTAGATGCCGTTGGTAGATGTCACCGGGCTGCGTGGCGTCCTTGCTCACCCTGCTGCTCGCCGCGTACTGGTCCTGCGCTGTGCGGGGCACCTGCGAGCCCTGGCGGGCGAACAGGTAGGACGTGAACCCGCTGCAGCCGAAGCTGTCGGGCCCGGTCGCGCCGTACTCGTAGGGCTCTCCGGCGTGGTCGGGCGCTTCGGCCCGTGCCCCCGCCCTGCGTCGGAGGTGCCCGACGAGCTCGTCGACGTCGGCAGGGCCGGCGCCGTCGTGGCCGGTGGGCGGTCGGCTGCGGCTGCCTGCCGACGGGCTTGGCGCCGGCTGGTGCTGTCGCGCGCCGCCTTGTCCCGCGCGGCGGCACGCCTTGCCGCGCGGACCTGCGCCGCGTGCGCTCGTGCTGCCTTGGCGGCTGCTGCATGACGCAGGCGCAGCTTCTCGGCGCTCTCCGCCGCGGTGCGGGAACGGCTGGCCCGGGACACCGCCGCCTCATGGCGGGCCGTGCCGGCGGGATCTGCCGCGCGCAGCTGCACCTCGGCTGGGTCGATCGCAGGGGCCGCTGACCACCCAGGTCGGTCGTCCTCGTCGTCGTGGGTGGCGACTGCGGTCGCAGTCGAGATGGTCGCCAGAGCGGCAGCCGTGGCAACGGCCTTGATCACAGTGCTTGTCGTAGGGCTCCCGGTTACGTAGGCCTACCGGGCAGCAGCCTGCGATCCCGCGTTCCCGCCCCGGATGTCGTCGGGTGCGACGGCCTGCGTTGCGGTCGGGGGACGGGACTCGGCATCCCGACCGGGCGCGTGCTCTGCCCGGATCCTGCCGACAGCCCCGTTGACGATAGGGGGCGCGCGCTGCTCTGTCGATCCGACGGGCGCGGGGAGGACTCGGGGACGCGCGGCTCAGCTGCTACCGGTACGTCAGCAGCCTCCGGGTCGGACCTTCGAAGTGCGCGTGGTCGTTGAACGACACCAGCGACAGCCCGCCGCGACCCGCGACGAGCTTGGTGATCGCCCCGTTCGCGGTCACCCGGTTCAGCGCCACCACGCCGCGGGCGCCCATGCCGAGGAGCTCGGCCGCGAGTGCTGCCACGACGCCGCCGGAGGTGAAGACGACTGCGTCGCAGCCCTTCTCGAGCGAACCGGCGAGCTCCTGCACCGCCGCCAGCGCGCCGCCCGAGAACTGCGACCAGGTGCCCTCCAGGTCGTCCACCCACGACTGCAGGGCGTGGTCCAGCAGTGGCTGGAGGCCACTTGACGACAGGTCCGAGACGTCGGCCTCCGGTAAGGAGTACGTCTCGAGCAGACTCAGGTGGTCGTACTCGTCGAGCCTTCCGTCGACCGACGCCGGCACCCCCGGCATCGCGATGGACGCGGTGTCCTGCTGGCGGCGCAGCGTCCCCGTCACGACGACGGGGGAGCGCAGGTCGCGCCGCGCCAGCTCCGCTCCGACGACCGCGTTCTGCTCGCGGCCGAGGTCGGACAGCACGTCGTAGTCGTCGGCTCCGAAGGAGGCCTGACCGTGCCGGACGAGCAGCACCACCGGCATCAGGCGATCCCGGCGATCGACCGGCAGCGGGTCTCGAGGTAGGTGACGAAGTACCAGAAGTCCTTGAACGCCGGGTTGGTCGTCTGGCCGTGGTGGAAGCGGTAGTAGATCTGCTGCGCGATGCCGGCCAGCCGGAACAGCCCGAAGACCTCGTAGAACTCCCAGTCGTCGATGCCCCGACCGGTCCGGGTTGCGTAGTGCGCGAGCACCTCGGCGCGGGTGGGCATGCCGGGCAGGTCCGTCGGCTGGCGCTTCGACACGCGCATCATGTCGTCGTCGTCTGCCTGCACCCAGTACGCCAGCGCGCCGCCGAGGTCCATCAGCGGGTCTCCGAGCGTCGCCATCTCCCAGTCGAGGACGCCGACGACCTGGAGGTCGGTGTCCAGGACGAGGTTGTCGAGCCGGAAGTCGTTGTGGATCAGGCAGGTGGCGACGTCCGGCGGCTGGTGGGCGTCGAGCCAGGCCATGACCGGCTCGAAGTTCGGCACGTTCTCGGTGCGGGCCTTCCGGTAGCGGTCCGACCAGCCGGAGACCTGCCTGCCGACGTACCCGGCGCCGCGACCGAGGTCCGCCAGCCCGACCGCCTCGACGTCCACCTGGTGCAGCTCCAGCAGGCTGTCCACCGCGTGCAGCCCCAGCCCACGCGCCTGCTCCGGCGGCAGGTCCATCCCGCGTGGCAGCCGGCCGCGCAGGATCGTGCCCGGCACCCGCTCCATGACGTAGAAGTCCGAGCCCAGGACCGTCGGGTCGTCGCAGAAGGCGACCATCTGCGGCACGTACCGGTAGACCGGCTTCAGCGCGGCCTGCACCCGGTGCTCGCGTCGCATGTCGTGCGCGCTCGCGGCCTTCTGCCCTGCCGGCGGCCGACGCAGGACGAGGTCGCGGTCGACGTACCGGAGCAGGTACGTGAGGTTCGAGGCGCCGCCCCCGAACTGCGCCACCTCCGGCAGCGGTGCCGGCAGGTCGGTGCGGGCCGACAGCCAGTCGTGCAGGGCCTGGACGTCGAAGGCGTCCTCCTCCCGCAGCTCGCGGGGCTCGTCGGCGAACGACGCGGGCACGGGGCCTCCTGGCTCTCGGGACGTGACGGCCCAGTCTCCCGAACGGTGCTTCGATGGGCGCGTGCACCCCTGCGTCCTCTGGCTGAACGGCGCCTTCGGCGTGGGCAAGACGACCGCCGCCGTCGGGCTGGTCGAGTCCGACGATGCCTGGCGCGCAGCCGATCTCGAGCTGCTCGGCTCGTTCCTGTCCGACGCCGAGCGCTCCTGGGGCGGCGAATTCCAGGCCCACCCCGGCTGGCCCGACCTCGTGGCCGCCGGCGTCCGCGCGCTGGACCCGACGCCCGAGCGACCGGTCGTGGTGCCGATGGCCGTGCACGACCGCGCGACCTGGGACGCGGTGCGGGAGGCCGTCGGCGTACGGCTGCTGCACGTCGTCCTGCACGCCGAACCCGGCGTCCTGCTCACGCGGGTCGAGGCCGGGGAGCCGGAGGCACTGCCCTGGCGGCGCGAGCGGCTCGCGGCCTACCAGGCGGCGACCTGGCTGCAGGAGGACGCCACCGTGCTGCACACCGACCTGCTCACCGCACCGGAGGTGTCCGCGGCCCTGCGCGCCGGATGGGACCGTGTGCGCGGCCGTACGGCCTGACGCAGACTGCAGGCATGACCACTGCTGACATCGTCCTGCTGGCGGGCTACGTCCTGGCGGTGCCGTTCACCCTGTTCGTGCCCGGGTTCAAGCGGCTCTGGAACCGGCGCGAGCCGTGGGCGTACGCCTGCGCGCAGGGCGGCGCGGCGCTCATCGTCGCCGGCTGGCTGATGAAGGACAACGTCGTCTCGGCGATGGTGAACCTGCTGTGGTTGCTGGGTTTCGGAGCCGCCTACGCGTGGGCGGGCAGGACGGCGCACGCCTCGGTCGAGTAGCCCTGGGAGACCAGCCCCAGCCCGCCGTTGAAGCGCGAGCGCTGGTTCTCGACGGCGACCATCATCGCCAGCTCGACGACCCCGGCGTCGTCGAAGTGCGCGCGCAGCCGCTCGACCATGTCGTCCGTCACGGCCAGCGGTGTCTGGCTGGCGGCCTCGGCGTACTCCAGGCACGCGCGCTGCGCCTCGGTGTATGCATCGCTGTCGCGCCAGCGGTGCAGCTCGGCCAGCTGGGCGGCCGTGACGCCCTCGTCCTTCGACAGGAACGATCCGAAGTCGATGCACCACGGACAGCCGATCACCTGGGCTGCGCGCAGGACCGTCAGGCTCTTGCAGGTCGGGTCCACCGACGTCCAGCCGGCGACCGCCTGCTCGAAGCCGGCGATCCCGAGCATCAGGCGCCGGGAGTGCGCCCACACGGTGAGCGGCTGCGGGACCTGGCCGTAGCGCTTGCGGGCGGTGCGGTAGGCGATCCGGGTGATCAGGCCGGGCTTCTCGACGGCGGGGACGCGCA
>JBKJQM010000403.1:0-4679 GCA_046594005.1 Mycobacteriales bacterium | reverse complement strand
CCGTCGAAGCCTCGGACAGCCGGACACCCGCCCGGCGAGGCGGGAGCGCAGGTGGCGCAGGACAGCACGACGGGCGACGACCGGACCGGTCGGCCGCCGGTCCGCCGCGCCCTGCCCGAGTCGGCGCTCGCCGGGCTGCGGGACGCCTTCGCCGGTGAGGTCGCCACCCGGCTGCCACGGCTGCAGGCCCTTCGCGACGACGACCGAGCCGCTGACCCCGCCGTCGTCGCGCAGGCACTGCGGGACGCGCACGCCCTCGGCAGCAGCGCTGTCGTGGTCGGCGAGAACGAGGCCTCGCGCTGCGCCCGCGCGCTCGAGGCCGAGCTGGCCGCGCACGACGGGACCGCCGCGCTGCCCGCCTCGGCGCACGCCCACGTGCAGGTGCTCACCGTGCTGCTGAGCCCCTGGATCGCGGCATGACCGCCGCCGCGGCCGGGGTACCCGCCACCGTCGTCGTCGTCGACGACTCGCCCGTCCAGCGCCGGTTCCTGCGCGCCGCCGTGGAGGCCGAGCAGGACTTCACCGTCGTGGGGGAGGCCCGCAACGGCAAGGAGGCCGTCGCGCTCGTGGCCCGCCTGCGGCCGACCGCCGTGCTCATGGACCTGGACCTCCCTGTCATGGGGGGCATCGAGGCGATCGAGCGGATCATGAGCGCGAGCCCGACGCCGATCCTCGTCTACAGCGCCTTCGTGGCCGGCACCAACAGCGCGAACGCACGCCAGGCCATGGCCGCCGGCGCCGTCGACGTGCTCGCCAAGCCCGGACCGGACGACGCCGGCTCGCTCGAGGACTACGCCCTCGCCCTGCGCCGCAAGCTCCGGGTGGCGGTGCGCGTGCGCGTCATCACCCACCCGCGGGGCCGGCTGCGCACCTCCGGCATGGCCGGGACGGTCCCGAGCCTCGGCGGCGGCGAGCGGCGCCCCCTGGCCGCGACGGCGACCGTCGACGACCTCGCCCAGCCCGCCCGCGAGCAGGTCAAGCTCGTGGCCATCGGCGCCTCGACCGGCGGCCCGCAGGCGCTGCTGACCCTGCTCGGCCAGCTGCCGTGCGACCTCCGCCAGGCGGTCCTGGTCGTGCAGCACATGGCAGAGGGCTTCATCCCCGGGCTCGCCTCCTGGCTCGACGGCCTGGTCCCGATGCCGGTCGTGGTCGGGCAGAGCGGCCGCCGCCTGGCCCCCGGCACGATCACCATCGCCCCCAGCGGCGGCAACCTGCTCGTGCAGGACGACCGGCTGCGCGTGCTGTGCGTGCCGCCGGACGAAGGCCAGTTCCACGTGCCCGGCATCGACGCGACCTTCCGCAGCGTCGCCGCCGCCCTCGGCCCGGACGCCATCGGCGTGCTGCTGACCGGGATGGGCCGCGACGGCGCGGCCGGCCTGCTGGCGATGCGCGAGCGCGGCGCGCTCACGCTCGGCCAGGACGAGGCGACCAGCACCGTCTACGGCATGCCGGCGGCGGCGTACGCCCTGCAGGCCGTCGTGCGCCAGCTGCCGCTGCCCGCGGTGGCGCCGGCGCTCCTGTCGGCCGTGGGGCGGTCGACGTGATCGCCAAGGTGGTCCTCGGCGACGCGGACTTCGCCCGCCTGCGCGAGCTGCTCAAGGCCGCGGCCGGCCTGGTGTTCGACGAGTCGAGGCGCGAGTCGCTGGCGTACTCCCTCACCGAGCGCATGCGGCGGACCGGCGTGGAGCGGGTGTCGGACTACCTGGACGCCGTGACGCCGGCGAGCTCCCCCGAGCGCCAGCGGCTGCTCGACGAGGTGACCATCCAGGAGACGCACTTCTTCCGGAACCCGCCGCAGATGCGGGCGCTCCGGACGCACGTGCTGCCCGAGCTGCTCCGGCACGCCGAGGGCTCCGGCCGACGGCTGCGCATCTGGAGCGCCGGCTGCTCGACCGGCGAGGAGCCGTACACGATCGCGATGATGCTGCGCGAGCTGCTGCCGACCACCGCCGGCTGGGACGTCGAGGTCCTCGCCACCGACATCTCCGAGCAGGCGCTGCAGGCCGCGCGGCGGGCGACGTACGGCCCGCGGGCCGTCCAGCTGGCCTCACCGCAGGTCGTCGACCGCTTCTTCGTCCGCAACGGCGACGGCCGCTACGAGGTGCGGCCCGAGGTGCGCGACCTCGTCCGCTTCCGGCACCACAACCTCGTCAACGACCCGGTGCCCGGCGACGCGCTGGACCTCATCCTGTGCCGCAACGTGACCATCTACTTCGACCGCGACACCACCCGGGACCTGATGGCCCGGATGCACCGCGGGCTGCGCGACGGCGGCTACCTGTTCCTCGGGCACTCCGAGACGCTGTGGCAGGTCAGCGCCGAGTTCCGCCTGGTCGCCCTCGGCACGGGGGACAGCGCCGCCTTCGTCTACCGACGGCTGGACGGCGCACCCCCCGAGCGTCGCAGCGTGCTGCCGGACCGGCGCACCCTCGACGAGCGGCCGCTGCCCGCGGGCCAGCGGCGCGCCGGTCCGCGTCGCGCTCGCCTCCCGCGCCCCGAGGTCGTCGTCCCGCGGCAGGCGAGCTCCGAGGACGGGGTCGCGGCGGTCCGGGTGGCGCTCGAGCAGGGCCGCTACGAGGACGCCGCCCGGCTGGCCCGCCTGGCCGGTGACGCCGACCCGCTCCGGGCCGAGCTGCACTACCTGCACGGCCTGGCCCTGGTCGACCTCGGCCGTGACGACGAGGCGCTGTCCGCGCTGCGCCGCGCCGTCTACCTGGAGCCCGACGCCGGGCTCGCCCACTTCCTGCTCGCCGGTGCGCTCGACCGCACCGGTGACGCGGCCGCGGCAGCCCGCGAGTACCGGGCCGCCGCGCAGACCCTGGGCCGCCGGCCCGGGGACGACTCCGCCCCCGAGCTCGGCGGGCGCAGCGTCCGCGAGCTGGCCGCGCTGTGCGCGCAGCTCGAGGGCCGGCTCAGCACGGAGGGGCAGCGATGAGCGGTCTGGTCACGTTCCGGCTCGGGCGACGCGAGTACGCCACCCCGCTCACCGCCGTCCGGGAGGTGGTCCGCCTCCAGGGCCTCGCCGACCTGCCCGGCATGGCGCCGCCGCTGGCGGGCGTCCTCGACCTGCGGGGCACCGCCCTGCCGGTGCTGGACCTGCGCGCGGCCCTCGCGCCCGGCGAGGACCCGGACCGGCGCGGCGACGTGCTGGTGCTCGAGGGCGGCGCGGACGACCGCGACGCCGACGGCGGCTCGGTCGGCGTGGCCGTCGACCAGGTCCGCGCCGTGGTCGACGCGGGGGAGCTGCTGCCGGCGGGAGCGGCGGCCGCCGAGGGCGTCCTGCCGTCGTACGTCCTCGAGGTCCTGCGCGGGCCGCACGGGGTCGTGTTCCTCGTCGACCTGGTCGCGATGGTGGACAGCGCACGGGACCTGGCGGTCGCCGCGCGCTGAGGCGTTCAGCAGGTGTGGACGACCAGCACCGAGCACACCGCCGAGTGCGTCACGCGGTTCGGGACACTGCCCAGCAGGAAGCGCTGGACGCCCTGCAGACCGCGGCTGCCGACGACGACGAGGTCGGCGTGCTGCTCGGCAGCCACCTCCATCAGCACCTCCGCGGGAGCGCCAGGTCGAGCGACGGCCAGCGCGTCGATGCCCGCCACCGCCTGCGCCAGGACGTCTTCTGCCAGGCGCCGCTGCTCACCCAGCAGGGTCTGCGCGTCGACCACCATGCCGGCGGTCACCGCCATCGCGGCCGCAGCCGTCACCGGGGAGAACGCGTGCACGACCGACAGGCGCGCGCCGCTGAGGGCCGCCAGCGCGGCCGCCTGGCGCACCGCCTCCGCGGCGGTGGCGGAGCCGTCGGTGCCCACGACGATCGAGGACCACACGGCGGGTGCTCAGCTGACCGCGGTGGCGCGGCGGCGGTAGTCCGCCAGCAGTCGGGCCGCCAGGGCGGGCTCGCGGTCGAGCGCGGCGAACAGGTCGCTGCAGAGCATCGACAGGACCAGCACCGGGGTGTTCGTGGTGACCGTCGCGTTGCGCAGGTGGTGCTCCATGGCGCCGGCCTCGCCGAACAACGCACCAGGGTGGATCTCCGCGACGACCGCCTTCGCGTGCGTCACGGTGGCGTCGCCCTCGAGCAGCAGGTAGCAGGTGTCGCCGGGGGTGTGCTCCTGGACGATCGCCCAGTGCGCCGGCAGGTGCACGACGCGGCCGCTGGCGGCCAGCCGGGCGAGCTCCGAGCTCGTGCTGCCGGCCAGCGTCGGCAGGGCGGCCAGCCTCGCGACCAGCTCCCGCACCTCGGCCTTCACGACTGCGCCTGGTGCTGGCGGCGGGCCATGCCCTGCAGCAGCTTGAGCGCGAGCTGAGGAACGTCCTGGAGCAGCTGCCAGAACTCGCGCTGGCTGAGCTCGAGCACCATCCCGTCCTCGACCATCGTGACGGTCGCGGTGCGGGTGTGCGGGTCGAGCAGGGCGAGCTCGCCGAAGTGCTCACCGGAGCCGAGCACCGCGAGGACCTCGCCGTTGCGGGTGACCTCGGCCTTGCCCTCCACGACGATGTAGAACTCGTGGCCGAGCCGCCCCTCCTGCACGAGCACCTCGCCCGAGGGCACGGGGAGCTCCTCGGCCAGCCGGGCGACCTGTGCGAGGTCCTTGTCGGTGCACGTCGAGAACATCGGCACGTAGCGCAGCTGCGCGATCCGCGAGTCCTTGTGGCGCATGGGTCCCCCTCCGTCGTGG
>JBKJQM010000131.1:0-4142 GCA_046594005.1 Mycobacteriales bacterium | reverse complement strand
GCCGACGAGGTGCTCCACGGGGATGACGACGTCCCGGCGCAGCCGGACGAACTGCCGCCGCAGGACGACGGCGACGACCACGAGCAGCAGCAGCTCGAGCGCCACCGCGAAGGCCAGTAGGCGCACCTGCCGTCGCTCGGAGTCCCTGCGCAGGCCGTCCGCTCCCCTCTGAGCGGCGTCCGCGGACGTGCGGTAGGAGTCGAACAGGCGCTTGTCCTGGAGGAGGAAGTCCGCGGCTGTCTCCCCCGCGGGGATGCCCCCCAGTGCCGGGACCGCCCAGTCCTGCAGGAAGGCCTGCTGGCGGCGCTCGGTCTCGGCCAGCGCGGCCAGCTGCGCGCGCTGGCCGGCGAAGGCGCCCCGGGCGGCGGCGTTGTGCTGCGGCAGGGCTGCCCGGCCGCGCTCGTACGGCTCGAGGAACGTGCGCCGGCCCGTCAGGAGGTACGCGCGCAGGCCGGTCTCCTGGTCGAGCATCGCCAGGTGCGCCAGCCGGACGGCGCGGGCGCCCTCGGTGTAGGTGGCGGTGCGGGGCGCCTGCACCGTGACGACGAGCAGCAGGACCAGCGCGCTGACCAGCGTGACCAGGGCGAGGGCGGCGACCACCACGCGCGCCAGCCGGCCGATGCGGCCGGTCAAGGTGGGGACGGTCGAGCTCACCCGCGGGAGCCTGCCACGCAGGGCGCTCCGCGGCGGGCCGCCACCCGGGCCGCGACATAGGGTTCCGCGCATGACCGACGCGACGCTCCCGCCCCCCGAGCCCGACGGGCTGAGCACGCAGAGCGACGCCGAGGCCGTCCTGGCGGCTGCGGCCACTGCCGTGGACGCCGTCGCCGAGCGGGTCGACGTCGACATGGACGCGCTCGACACGCCCCGCCGCCTGCTGCTGGTGCACGCGCACCCCGACGACGAGACGATCGGGACCGGCGCGACGATGGCGAAGTACGCCGCCGAGGGCGTCGCCGTCACGCTCGTGACCTGCACGCTGGGCGAGGAGGGGGAGATCCTCACCCCCGAGCTGGCGCACCTGGCCGCCGACCAGTCGGACGGCCTCGGCCAGCACCGCATCGGTGAGCTGGCCGCCGCCATGGAGGCGCTGCGCGTGACCGACCACCGCTTCCTCGGCGGTCCCGGGCGCTGGCGGGACAGCGGGATGATGGGCACCCCGCAGAACGAGCGCCCGGACTGCTTCTGGCAGGCCGACCTCAACGAGGCGGTGCGCGACCTCGTGGCGGTCGTCCGGGAGGTCCGACCGCAGGTCGTGGTCACCTACGACGACAAGGGCGGGTACGGCCACCCGGACCACATCCAGGCACACAGAGTGACGGTGGCGGCGGTCGCAGCGGCGGCCGACCCGGCCTTCGAGCCGGCGCTGGGAGTCGTCTGGAGGACGCCCAAGCTGTACTGGACGGCCTTCCCGAAGAGCGTGCTCCAGGCCGGCATCGACCACCTCAAGGCGGCCGGCGAGAGCAACTTCTTCGGCGTCGACTCGGCCGAGGACCTCCCGTTCGGCAACCCGGACGAGCAGGTCACCACCGAGGTCGACGCCAGCGAGCAGCTCGAGGCCAAGGTGGCCGCGATGCGGGCACACCGGACGCAGATCGCGGTGGACGGGCCCTTCTTCGCGCTGTCGAACAACGTCGGCCAGAAGGCGTTCGGCGTCGAGTACTTCGTCCTGGCCGCGGGCAGGCCCGGACCCGGCGGCGGTGGGCCGTTCGACCGGGAGACTGACCTGTTCGGCGGCCTGTCGGACGACTGAGCGTCCACCTGGATGGGCCGAACGGGTGGTGTTCACTCTCCGTAGTGACGGATGGCTCCCGGTTGGGGAGACTGCTCCTACGGACGGGGCGCGACGCCTCGTCCGCACCGCGTCCTGGAGGACCCTGTGCCCGAGCAGAGCGACACCCCCACCCGCGCCCGTACGACCGGGCTGGACCAGCTGATCGGTGCCGCCGGCGGCAAGGTCCTGGACATGGCGGGCGCGGACGTCGGCGCCTCCCGCGAGGACAAGAGGCGCAGGCGCTGGGTGAAGCTGACGGTCGGGGTGTGGCTGGTCGTCGGCCTGCTGTGGCTGCGCGCGGCCCTGGTGGACTCCGGCAACAGCTTCGTGCCGCTGCCGCACGTCGACCCGTTCCTGCTCACGATCATCGTCTTCTTCGGGCTCCTGCTCGGCCTCGGCATCGGGCAGCAGGTCCTCACCGGCCGCTCGCCGCACGTCGTCTACCGGCCCGACCAGATCGAGACGACCCTCGACGACGTCGTCGGGATCGACGGGGTCAAGGACGACGTGGTCCGCTCGCTCAACCTGTTCCTCGCGCACAAGACGTTCCGCGACGAGATGGGCGGCACGCCCCGTCGCGGCCTGCTGTTCGAGGGCTCGCCCGGCACCGGCAAGACCTACCTGGCCCGCGCGATGGCCCGCGAGGCTGGTGTTCCCTTCCTGTTCGTCAGCGCGACCAGCTTCCAGTCCATGTGGTACGGCGCGAGCGCCAAGAAGATCCGGTCCTACTTCAAGCAGCTGCGCAAGGCCGCCCGCAAGGAGGGCGGCGCCATCGGATTCATCGAGGAGATCGACGCGATCGCCATGTCGCGCGGCGGCGTCACCTCCGGCATGACGGCCGTCAACGGCTTCGCCCTGTCGAGCTGTGCGGGCACCGCCTGCCTGCCGTCGCACTTCGCCGCGGTCGCCGGAGCCGGCAACCTGCAGCAGAACGCGTTCATGAGCGAGGGCACCGGCGGCGTCGTGAACGAGCTGCTCGTGCAGATGCAGTCCTTCGACAACCCCACGGGGATGCAGCGCCTGCAGGGCTGGTTCGTCGACAAGATCAACCTGTTCCTGGCCCCGGACCGCCAGCTGGACCGGCCGGACGTCGTGCCGTCGAACATCCTCCTGATCGCCGCGACCAACCGGGCCGACAGCCTTGACCCCGCCCTGATGCGGCCGGGCCGCTTCGACCGCCGCGTCACCTTCGAGCTGCCCACCAAGGCGGGCCGCCGCTCCCTGGTCGACCACTACCTGGGCAAGAAGGCCCACACCGAGCAGCTCGACGACCCGGCGCTGCGCGACGCGCTCGCCAGCGTCACCCAGGGCTACAGCCCGGTGATGATCGAGCACCTGCTCGACGAGGCCCTGGTCAACGCGGTCCGCCGCGGCGAGGACGCCCTCACCTGGGCCGACGTGGAGACCGCCCGCCTCGTCGAGGAGGTCGGCATGGGCCAGCCGGTCGCCTACACCGACCACGAGCGCCGGCTCATCGCCACCCACGAGGCCGGCCACGCGACGCTCGCCTGGCTGACCGCGCCGCAGCGCCGGCTCGAGGTCCTCACCATCGTCAAGCGCAAGAGCGCGCTCGGGATGCTGGCGCACGGCGACCGCGAGGACGTCTTCACCCGCTCCCGCAAGGAGATGCAGGCCCTCGTCCAGATCGCCATGGGCGGTCAGTGCGCCGAGGAGATCTTCTTCGACGACGTGTCCACCGGCCCGGGCGGCGACCTGCTCTACGCGACCAACGCGGCCGCCGAGATGGTCGGTGCGCACGGCATGGACGAGACGCTGCTGTCCTACGCCGCCATCCAGAACAGCTCCTTCAGCGACACCAACATCGTCGGTCGGGTGCTCGCCGACGACCGCGGTCGTGACGCCGTCGAGCGCCTGCTGCAGACGCAGAAGGCGACGGCCAAGCAGCTGCTGCTGGAGAACCGCCACCTCGTCGAGGCGCTGCGCGACGCGCTGCTCGAGCGCGAGGAGCTCGTCGGCACCGAGATCACCGACGTGCTGGAGGCCGCCGCGGCCGCCCCGCGCGTCGTCGACCTCACCGACGAGACGGCCCGGGCCCCTCGCTAGCCCCACCCCCTCTCCGCCGATCATGGAGTTGTTGCCGCAGCCGCACGCTCGGCGGCCGGCAACAACTGCATGATCGGCGCTGGGGTGAGGGGGTCTGGCAGGCTGGAGGGGTGACGTCGGCGGAGCAGGACGCTGCCCCCGCGGGCCCGGTCTTCGTCGCCGCCGCGTACGCGCTGGTGCTCGTCCTGAGCGTCCTGCTGGCGGTCTGGGGGTCGTTCCTCGTGCCGTTCCGCGTCGGCGGCACCCTGGTGCCGCTGTGCTGGGTGATCGCCGTCGCCGGCAACGCCCTGCTCGGCCGCGCGGG
>JBKJQM010000119.1:0-7092 GCA_046594005.1 Mycobacteriales bacterium | reverse complement strand
GGAAGGTCGTCGTCACCACCGAGGGCCACGGCCCGGGCCAACGCCTGCACGAGCTGCTCAAGGAGGCCGAGGTCCCGGCCGTGCTGTCCGACGACCCGGTGCTCGAGCCCGGGCGCGTCCACCTGGCGACGGCCTCCTTCGACAGCGGCTTCCGCAGTGATCTGCTGAAGACGGTCCTGGTCACCGAGACCGACCTGACCGGCACCCGGGGCGCGGGGACCAAGGACGTCAGCAAGCGGATGCCCAGCCGCCGCAAGAACGCGGTCGACCCGGTGCAGCTGAAGTCCGGCGACACCGTCGTGCACGAGCAGCACGGCGTCGCGCGCTACGTCGAGATGGTCCAGCGGACGGTGCAGGGCGCGGCCCGGGAGTACCTCATCCTGGAGTTCGCGCCGAGCAAGAAGGGGCAGCCGGGCGACCGCGTCTTCGTCCCCACCGACCAGCTCGAGCTGGTCACCAAGTACGTCGGCGGCGAGGCGCCGACCCTGGACAAGCTCGGCGGCGGCGACTGGGCCAAGCGCAAGGGTCGCGCGAAGAAGGCGGTCCGCGAGATCGCGGCCGGTCTGATCCAGCTCTACAGCGCGCGGATGGCCGCCCCCGGTCACGCCTTCGCCCCGGACACCCCGTGGCAGCGCGAGCTCGAGGACGCCTTCCCGTACGTCGAGACGCCCGACCAGCTCGAGGCCATCACCGAGGTCAAGGAGGACATGGAGAAGCCGGTCCCCATGGACCGGGTGATCATGGGCGACGTCGGCTACGGCAAGACCGAGATCGCCGTACGGGCAGCGTTCAAGGCCGTCCAGGACGGCAAGCAGGTCGTCATCCTCGTGCCGACGACGCTGCTGGTGCAGCAGCACTACGGCACCTTCCGCGACCGCTTCCAGGCCTTTCCGGTGAAGGTCCGCGCCGTCAGCCGCTTCAACTCTGACAAGGAGCAGAAGGAGGTCATGGACGGCGTCACCAGCGGCGAGGTCGACGTCGTCATCGGCACGCACCGCCTGCTGTCCAAGGACACGAAGTTCAAGGACCTCGGACTCGTGATCGTCGACGAGGAGCAGCGGTTCGGCGTGGAGCACAAGGAGTTCCTCAAGCAGATGAGGACCGCCGTGGACGTGCTGACGATGTCGGCGACGCCGATCCCGCGCACCCTGGAGATGAGCCTCACCGGCATCCGCGAGATGTCGACGATCCTCACCCCGCCGGAGGAGCGGCACCCGGTGCTGACGTTCGTCGGCCCGTACGACGAGAAGCAGATCAGCGCCGCCATCCGCCGCGAGCTCATGCGCGAGGGGCAGATCTTCTTCCTGCACAACCGGGTCGAGTCGATCGACCGGATGGCCAAGCGGCTCGGCGAGCTGGTGCCCGAGGCGCGCATCGCGACCGGCCACGGGCAGATGAGCGAGGAGACGCTCGAGCAGGTGATGGTCGGGTTCTGGGAGAAGGACTACGACGTGCTCGTCTGCACGACGATCGTCGAGTCCGGACTGGACATCCCGAACGCCAACACGCTGATCGTCGACGGGGCCGACAAGTTCGGCCTCTCGCAGCTGCACCAGATCCGCGGCCGCGTCGGACGTGGGCGCGAGCGGGCGTACGCCTACTTCACCTACCAGCCCGACAAGCCGCTGACCGAGCTGGCGCACGACCGGCTGGCGACGATCGCGCAGAACACCGAGATCGGCGCCGGCATGGCGGTGGCCATGAAGGACCTCGAGATCCGCGGCGCCGGCAACCTGCTCGGCGGCGAGCAGAGCGGCCACATCGCGAGCGTCGGCTTCGACCTCTACATGCGCCTGGTCGGCGAGGCCGTCGGCGACTTCAAGCGCGGCGGCGCCTCCGAGGAGGAGCAGGTCCCGGACACCAAGGTCGACCTGCCGATCGACGCCCACCTGCCGCACGACTACATCCCCGGCGAGCGGCTGCGTCTCGAGGCCTACCGGCGCCTGGCGGCGGCGTACGACGGCGCGGCCATCGCCGCCGTCCGCGAGGAGCTGGCGGACCGCTACGGCCCGCTGCCCGACCCGGTCGAGCGCCTGCTGGCCGTCGCGTCGTTCCGCGTCGTCGCCAGGTCGTACGGCCTGACGGAGGTCGGCGTGCAGGGCAACCAGATCCGCTTCGCGCCGTTGCAGCTGAGGGAGTCGCAGACCATGCGGCTGCAGCGGCTGTTCCCGCGGTCGCTGGTCAAGCCGCAGACCGGGACCGTGCTCGTGCCTCGACCGACGACTGCCCGAATCGGCGGCACGCCGATCCGCGACGTCGAGCTGCTCGACTGGTGCAGGGCGCTGCTGGACGCGGTCGTGGGGGACAGCGTCTCAGCGGCCGCGGCGACGTCATGAGGTCGTCTGGCAGTCTGGACCTGCGCTCCGTCCTCCGAAGGGAACCCCTGCTCGTGACCCGCTCCTCCCGCCGCCGGCTGGCTGTCGCCACCGGTCTCTCGGTCCTCCTGCTGAGCGGTTGCGGCTCGGGCCAGTTCCGTCCCGGGGCGGCAGCGATCGTCGGCGAGGACCGCATTCCCTCCACCGTCCTGCAGCAGGTCGTCGAGCGCGGCCTGGCCGACCCGCAGGCCGAGCAGCAGCTCGGTCAGGACCGGCCGGCGTTCCAGCGCCAGGCGCTCGCGCGGCTCATCAACCGCGAGATCCTCGAGGAGGCCGCGAAGCGCAAGAGCGTGACCGTCAGCGAGGGTGACGTCGACGCGCAGCTGCAGCAGTTCATCAGCCAGGCCGGTGGTCGCGAGCCGCTCGAGCAGCAGGCGGCGCAGAGCGGCATCGCGCCGCAGGACCTGCCCCGCTTCATCCGCGACGTCGTGCTCGATCAGAAGCTCGGTGACGTGCTCACCGAGGACCTGCCCGTGCCCGCCGCGCAGCTGCAGTCGCTCTACAGCGAGAACATCGCGCAGTACGACAAGGTCCGGTCGCGCCACATCCTGGTCGCCGACGAGAAGACCGCCCGCACCATCCTGGCCAAGGTGCAGGCCGACCCGACGCAGTTCGCCGCGCTGGCCCAGCAGTTCTCGACCGACACGTCCAACAAGGACAAGGGCGGTGACCTCGGCCTCGCGGGCCGCGGGCAGTTCGTCCCGGAGTTCGAGCAGCTGCTGTTCTCGCTGAAGCCCGGGCAGTACGGCGTCGTCAAGACGCAGTTCGGCTGGCACGTCGTCAACGTCATCGCCCGCCAGACGACCTCCCTCGCGCAGGCCACGCCCGAGCTGCGCCGAGGGGCCCTGCAGCAGCCGCGCCAGGAGCGCACGCAGGAGCTGCTGCGTCAGGTCAGCAAGGACCTCGGCATCACGGTCAACCCGCGCTTCGGCCGCTGGGACAGCGAGACCGGCAGCGTCGAAGCCCTCGACGACCCGAACGACGTGATCACGCGGGCGCCCGGCGGCGCCGACGCGGGCACGCCCGCGGACCCGAACGCCCCCGCGGACCCGAACGCACCGGCCGACCCGAACGCGCAGGCGCCGGAGCAGGCACCGCTCATCGAAGAGGCGCCGTCCCCGGCGAGCTGAGCGGGCGCGTCGTCCTCGTCGCCGTCTCGCCGCGGGTCCCGCCGGGGCTGCTGTCGTGGCCCGCGTGGCAGGCCCTGCGGTCCGGGCCTGTGCTGACCGCCGTCGCCGACCACCCGCAGCTGCCGTTCCTGCGCGATGCCGGCGTCACCGTCGACGTGGCGCCGCCGGACGCGCTGCGGGCACGGGTCGAGGCCGGTGAGGACGTCGTCTGGTTCGCACCCGACGAGGACCTGGTCCGGGCCGCCGGGATGCTGGCCGTCGGTGGCGGCCCGGCCGTCGAGCTGGTGCACGGCTCGTACGACCCGCCCGGCGCCCGGCTGCTCGACGTCGTCGCGGTGATGGACCGGCTGCGCTCGCCGGGCGGGTGCCCGTGGGACGCCAGGCAGACGCACACCTCCCTGATGCCCTACCTGCTCGAGGAGGCGTACGAGGCCTATGCCGCCCTGGAGGACGGCGACCTCGTCGACCTGCGCGAGGAACTCGGCGACGTCCTGCTGCAGGTGGTCTTCCACGCGCGCATCGCGTCCGAGTCCGGATGGGACATCGACGACGTGGCAGGCGATCTCGTCGACAAGCTGGTGCGGAGGCATCCGCACGTCTTCGCCGGCGGCAGCGCGGACGACCTCGAGGGGTCCTGGGAGGCGCTGAAGAAGGCCGAGAAGGGACGTACGTCGGTGACCGACGGCGTGCCGCTGTCGCAGCCGGCGCTCGCCCTCGCGGCCAAGCTGCAGAAGCGCGCGTCCCGGATCGGCGCGCCCGTCCCGTCGTTCGACGGCGTCGGCGGCCGGCTGTGGGAGCTCGTCCGGGAGTGCCGCGAGCAGGGGGTCGACCCGGAGGTGGAGCTGCGCGCGACGGCCCGCGCGTTCCGCGACCGCCTGGCCGCCGTGGAGGCAGGCCTGATCGCCGCCGGCCGCGACCCCGGCTCGCTCAGCCCCGATGAGTGGGCGACGCACCTTCCGTAGCTGCCGACGTCAGGGGCGGACGTCCACCCGAGGCCCCCGAAAGCGGCCCACCCACCTGTCGACGAGAACGACGCCTCCCGGTCCGGGTGCATGATCGGGCGCATCCGGGTCGTCGGACAGGGAGCTCGCGTGGACCAGACCAGAGCAACGAACACCCTGATCGTCAGTCGTCTGAGCTTCGGAGTGGCGGTCTGGCTCTTCCCTCGGCCCGTCGGAAGGGTCTTCGGCCTCGACCCGTCAGGGAACCCGCAGATGGCCTACCTGGCTCGGCTGCTGGGCACCCGCGACGTCACCCTCGCGTGCGGCCTTCTCGCCTCCACGGGAGATGCCCGCCGCCAGTGGCTGCTGGCGGGCCTGTCGAGCGACTGCGCCGACGTCGTCGCTGCCCTCTGCGGCGGGGTCGGCGGCTACCTGCCGAAGCGGACGGCGGCCGTCCTCACTGCCGCTGCCGTCGCCCCCATGGTCCGGGGGGCCCTGGCGCTGCGCAGGTAACCGGGATGCGTCAGTGCCCGTGCCGCCCTGCTGACAGTGCAGGATCGCCTCCATGGAACTGATCGGCACCGTCGTCCGCCTGCAGGTGCAGCGCTCCCGGCTCAAGCCCGGCCCGCGGGGCTCGCGCGTCTACGACCCGGCGCCGCTGCTCGAGGTCGACGCCCTGGAGGTCGGCCCGCGCGGGGTCACGGGCGACGGCCAGTTGGACGTCCACCACGCGGACCACGAGGACACCCGCAACGTGAAGCTGCTCAACGGCCTGTCCCTGCTGCCGCGCACCCACTACGCGGCGCTGCGCGAGCGGTACGGCGCGCACCTGGTCGACGGGGCGGCCGGGGAGAGCCTGCTGCTGGACACCCCCGGTCCGTTGACCGAGGGCGACCTGGCGGGAGAGCTGCTCCTGGACACCGCCGACGGCGGGGTGCTGCGCCTGCACGACGTCGTCGCCGCGCCGCCGTGCGTGGAGTTCAGCCGCTTCTGCCTCGGCCGTGGGCTCGGGCCGGTGGACGCGGACGTCGAGCAGGCGCTGGTGGACCTCGGCGGGGGTGCCCGCGGCTTCTACGCGCAGGTCGACGGCACCGGCCGCGTCGAGCGCGGCGCCCGCCTCCTGCGCGCCTGAGCCCGGGCAGCCCACCCAGCTGCGGCGATCGCCCGCGCCCCGCGCCCCGCGCCCACCCCCAGCGGTGATCTTCCGCATGTTGTCGTCGACGCGCCGTGGGCGCGCGCCACACGGTGACGCTCGGCGCGCGGTGCTCGAGGCTCCCACGCGCAGGTCGAGGGCACCGGCCGCATCGAGCGGGCGCCCGGCTCCTGCGCCCGCCGCGCGGGACCGCCTCCCGGGGCGCCCGCACCCTCGGGGATAGGCTCGCCCGCGACCCGGACCCCCAGCTGCAGCAGGAGAACAGTGCCCTCCATCGAGGCCGTCGGCGCCCGCGAGATCCTCGACTCCCGCGGCAACCCCACCGTCGAGGTCGAGGTCGCCCTCGACGACGGCACCCTCACCCGGGCGGCTGTGCCCAGCGGCGCGAGCACCGGCGAGTTCGAGGCCGTGGAGCTGCGCGACGGCGGCGACCGCTACGGCGGCAAGGGCGTCCAGCAGGCCGTCACCGCCGTGCTCGACGTCATCGGCCAGGAGCTGCTCGGCATCGAGGCGAGCGAGCAGCGCCTCGTGGACCAGGTCCTGCTCGACCTCGACGGCACGCCGGACAAGAGCCGGCTCGGCGCCAACGCGATCCTCGGCGTCAGCCTTGCGGTGGCCAAGGCCGCAGCCGACTCCAGCGGCCTGCCGCTGTTCCGCTACGTCGGTGGTCCGAACGCCCACCTGCTGCCGGTCCCGATGCTCAACATCCTCAACGGCGGCGCGCACGCCGACACCAACGTCGACGTGCAGGAGTTCATGATCGCGCCGATCGGGGCGGCGACCTTCGCGGAGGCGCTGCGCTGGGGGGCCGAGACCTACCACGTGCTGAAGAGGGTGCTGAAGGGCCGCGGCCTCGCGACCGGCGTCGGCGACGAGGGCGGCTACGCCCCGGACCTGCCGAGCAACCGCGACGCCCTCGACCTCATCCTCGAGGCGATCGCGCAGGCCGGCTTCACCCCGGGCCGCGACATCGCGCTCGCGCTCGACGTGGCCGCCAGCGAGTTCCACGACGAGTCCGGCTACCGCTTCGAGGGCGGCACGAAGACCGCCGACGAGATGGCCGCCTACTACGAGGGGCTCGTCGACGCCTACCCCCTGGTGTCCATCGAGGACCCGCTCGACGAGAGCGACTGGGACGGCTGGCAGTCGCTCACGGCGCGGCTCGGCGACCGCGTCCAGCTCGTGGGCGACGACCTGTTCGTCACCAACCCGACCCGGCTCGCCGACGGCATCGCCCGCGGCTGCGCCAACGCCCTGCTGGTCAAGGTCAACCAGAGCGGCACGCTCACCGAGACCCTCGACGCCGTCGACCTGGCGCACCGCAGCGGCTACCGCTCGATGATGAGCCACCGCTCGGGCGAGACCGAGGACACGACGATCGCCGACCTCGCGGTCGCCACGAACTGCGGTCAGATCAAGACCGGTGCACCGGCCCGGTCCGAGCGGGTGGCCAAGTACAACCAGCTGCTGCGCATCGAGGAGGAGCTCGACGA
>JBKJQM010000080.1:0-5492 GCA_046594005.1 Mycobacteriales bacterium | reverse complement strand
GGGCCTGCGAGACGGCGTACGCGATGGCGGCCCGCCGGTCGGGCTCGACGTGCGCGTCGGGCGCTCCCGCGTGCATCTCGGCCAGGATCGCGAGCGGGTCCTCGCTGCGCGGGTTGTCGCTGGTCAGCACCGTGACGTCGGCGGCCGCTGCGGCGGCCCCCATCAGCGGGCGCTTGGCGCGGTCGCGGTCGCCGCCGCAGCCGAGGACGACGATCACCCGCCCCGGGACCACCGCGCGCACGGCGTCGAGCAGCCGGGAGACGGCGTCGGGGGTGTGGGCGTAGTCGACCAGGGCCAGGAACGGCTGGCCCGCGTCGACCCGCTCCAGCCGGCCGGGCACGCCGGCGCAGGCGGCGACCCCGCGTACGGCGTCCTCGACGGGGACTCCGGCGGTGACGAGCATCGCGAGCGCAGCCACCGCGTTCGCGACGTTGAAGTCGCCGGGCAGCTGCACCGAGGCAGGCACGTCGACGCCGGGTCCGACGAGGCGGAAGCGGCTGCCGTCGCCCCGGGAGTCGACCTCGTGGGCCGCCCAGTCGGCGTCCTCGCCGTAGGTCACCAGCGGCACGCGGGCGTCGCGGGTGATGCGGCGGCCGGCCGCGTCGTCGACGTTGATCACCCCCGCCCGGGTGCGCAGCGGCGTGAACAGCGAGGCCTTGGCCGCTTCGTACTCCTCCATCGTGGCGTGGAAGTCGAGGTGGTCCTGGCTGAGGTTGGTGAAGCCGGCGACGTCGAAGCGCACGCCGTCCACCCGCCCGAGCGACAGCGCGTGGCTGCTGACCTCCATCGCGACGGCGGTGGTGCCGCGCTCGCGCATCACTGCGAGCAACGCCTGCAGGTCAGGGGCCTCGGGGGTCGTGCGCACGCTCGGGACGACGTCGTCGCCGATGCGGGTGAGCACGGTGCCCAGCAGGCCGGTGCTGCGGCCGGCGGCGCGCAGCCCAGCCTCCAGCAGGAAGGCGGTGGTCGTCTTGCCGTTGGTGCCGGTGACCCCGAGCAGCGTCATCCCGGCGGCCGGGTCGTCGTGCACCCAGCGGGCGACCTCGCCGAGGACCGAGCGCGGGTCGTCGGCCACGAGCAGCGGGACGCCGAGGGCACGGGCGCGCTCGGCTCCGGCAGGGTCGGTGAGGACCGCCGCCGCTCCGGCGGCGAGAGCCTGCTCCGCGAAGTCGGCGCCGTGGGCGCGGGCACCCGGAAGGGCGGCGTAGAGGTCACCGGCCTGCACGGCGCGGCTGTCCAGCGTGCAGCCGGTGACCGTCGTGGCGCGTACGTCGTCCTCGCGCACGGGTCCGCGCACGCGCAGGAGGGGCTGCGCGTCGAGCAGCCCGGCCAGCACGCGGGCGGCCGGAGCCGAGGGCCGCAGTGCGGTCACCGGCACGGCTGCGGGCGGACGCTCACTCCGGGTCCTTGTCGGCCCACAGCCGCAGCTTCGGGCTCTCGGCGCCGGTCGGCGGGATGGAGCGGCTGCGCAGGGCGAAGCTCATGATGTCGCGGAACACCGGCGCGGCGACCGTGCCACCGAAGTAGCCGTTCTTCGGGGCCTGGACGGACACGGCGATCACCAGCCGCGGGGCGTCTGCCGGCGCGAAGCCGACGAAGCTCGCGGTGTAGCTGCCGTCGTAGCGGCCGTCGACGACGCGCTGCGCCGTGCCGGTCTTGCCGGCGACGCGGTAACCCGGGATGGCCGCCCCCACGGCGGTGCCGCCCTTGTTGGTCACGCCCTCCAGCATGCCGCGGAGCTGGCTGGCAACCTCCGAGCTGATGACCCGGGTCTGCTTCGGCGCGGGCCGGGCGATCTTCCGGCCGGAGCTGTCCGCGGTCGCCTGGATGATCGTCGGCTGCACGCGGACCCCGTCGTTGGCGATCGTCGCGTAGACCGAGGCCATCTGGAGGCCGTTGACCGAGTAGCCCTGGCCGAAGGCGTGGGTCGGGAAGTCGGTGCTGGACCACTCGGTGGCCTGGTCGCGCAGCACGCCTCGGCTCTCGGCCGGCAGCTCGATGCCGGTGCGCTGCCCGATGCCGAAGCGGTGCAGCATCTCGTACAGCTTGGGGGCGCCGATCTTCTGCGCGGCCAGGATGGTGCCGATGTTGCTGGACTTGACCAGCACGCCCGTGTAGGTCAACCGCTCGGTGCCGTGCGCCTCGGCGTCGTGGAAGGTCTTGTTGGAGATGCGCAGCGCGCCCGGCACGATCACGACGCTGTCGGGCGTCAGGGCGTGGTTCTCCAGGACCGCCGCGGCGGTGATGGCCTTGCCGATGCTGCCGGGCTCGAAGACGTCGGTGACCGCGCGGTTGCCACGGACGGCGGCGTCGGCCTCGCCCGGGTCGTCGGCGTCGAAGGTCGGCACGCTCGCCAGGGCCAGCACCTGGCCGGTCCGGATGTCCATCACGACGGCGCTGCCGCTCTCGGCGTCGGCCTCGGCGACCTTGGCGGCCAGCACCTGCTGCGCCTGCCACTGCAGGTCGCGGTCGAGCGTGAGCTGGACGTCGTGGCCGGCCTGCGGGTCCACGGTGCGGGTGATGCCGTTCGGGATGATGCGCCCGCCGCCGTCGACCTCGGCGACCGTACGGCCGTCCTTGCCGGCCAGCACGTCGTCGAACTTGCGCTCGATGCCGGCGGCGCCCCCGCCCTCCACGGTCGTGAAGCCGACGACGTTCGCGGCCAGGTCCTTGCCCGGGTGCACCCGGCGGGGCTCGGCGACGGTCCCGATGCCGACCAGGCCCAGGTCGCGCACCTCGGTGGCCTTGTCGGCCTCGAGGCCGCGGGCGAGGTAGGCGAAGCCCTTGCAGCCGAGCAGCTCGGTGGGCGTGCAGGTCGCGCCGGTCGCCTTCGGGGTCAGGACCAGCTGCGCCTCGATCTCGTCCGCGGGCAGCCCGAGGATCGGCGACAGGGCCGCGGCGATGCCCGCCGGGTCGCAGGGCTTGGTGGCGGTGGGCGAGCAGGTGGCCTTGGCGATGGTGCGCGGCTCGCCGTAGATCGCGCGCGCGTCCACCGAGAGCGCGAGGGCCTCGCCGGACCGGTCCAGCACCCGGCCGCGCGGGGCCGCCAGCGTGATGGTGGTGGTGCGCTGCTTGACGGCCTCGGCGGCGTAGGCCTGGGCCTGGAAGCCCTGCAGCCAGACGAGCCGGCAGGCGATGAGCGACAGCATGACCAGGACGGCGATGAGGCCGCCGTGCATCCGCAGCCCGGTCCGGGCCTGGGGCGGCCGACGCGTGGACGGCGCCCGGGGTGCACGGGCTGCGGGCGGTCGCGCCGGGGTACGGGTCGGCGTCCGGGTGCTGGTGCTGCGGGAGGCCGCCGACGGTCGCGGGCGGGCCGTGCCCTTCCTCGGCGCGGGCGTGCCGTCCGGGCGGCGCGCTCGCGGGTCTCGGGGCGGGGTGGTCACCGGGCGTCCTCCGCGGGGGCCGTGTCGTCGCTGGTCGAGTCGGTGGCTGCGCGGCCGTCGTCCGGGGCGTCGGCGCTGTCGGTGGTGCTGGTGGGGGCAGCGGTGTCCGCCGGCGCGCCTGCCTGCAGCTCGGGCACGTCGGCGGAGGTCTCGGCACCGAGGACCGCGCCGTCGGGCAGGCGCAGGAAGGCAGGCGGTCCGGCCGGGACCATGCCGAGGACGCCGGCGCGCGCGGCGAGGGCGGAGGGCGCCCGCAGCGCCTCGACCTCGCGCTGCAGCACCTGCTCGCGGTCCTCGAGGAGGCGGCTCTGCACCTTGAGCGTGTGCAGCCGGAAGGCGTCCTGCGCCAGCACCGTGTTGAGCACCAGCAGGCCGAGGAGGCCGGCCGCTAGGACCGCCACCACCACGGCAGCGAACGGCGCGTGGCCGACGCGGCTGCGTCGGGCGGGCACGACGGCCAGGGCCGGCCGGCGCAGGACGGTCGACGGAGCGGAGGTGCGGGGGCGGGCCGGCAGGGAGCGGGCGACCAGGCCCGTGGCGACGGTCATGCGGCGGTCCGGGTCCTCTCGGCGGCACGCAGGCGGACGGAGGCGGCGCGCGGGTTGGCCGCGACCTCCTCCGCGGAGGCCTTCTGGGCCCCCTGGACGAGCAGGCGCAGCTCGGGGACGGCGCCTTCGGGCACGAAGGGGAGGTCCACCGGGACGGTGGACGCCGAGCGTGCGACGAGCGTGGACTTCACGATCTTGTCCTCGAGCGACTGGTAGGACAGGACGACCAAGCGGCCGCCCACGCAGAGGGTGTCGAGTGCAGCCGGGATTGCGCGTCGCAACACGCCGAGTTCGTCGTTCACTTCGATCCTCAGGGCCTGAAAAGTCCGTTTTGCGGGATGGCCGCCCGTCCGGCGGGTCGCGGCGGGGATGGCGTCGCGCACGAGCTCGGCCAGGCGGGCCGTGCTGGAGAAGGGCTCGCGGGCCCGCTCGCGCACGATCGCGTCGGCGATCCGGGAGGCGAAGCGCTCCTCGCCGTACTCCTTGAGCACCCGTGCCAGCGCCTTGCCGTCGTAGCCGTTGACCACGTCGGCGGCGGTGGCGCCGCGGGTGGGGTCCATCCGCATGTCGAGGGGCGCGTCCTGGGCGTACGCGAAGCCGCGCCCGGCCTCGTCGAGCTGCAGCGAGCTCACCCCCAGGTCGAACAGCACGCCCTGCACGCAGTCCAGCCCGAGGTCGGCCAGCACCTGCGGCAGCTCGTCGTAGACGGCGTGCACCAGCGTGGTGCGGCCGGAGAACGGCGCGAGCCGCTCGCCGCTGCGGCGCAGGGCCTCCGGGTCCCGGTCCAGGCCGACGAGCCGGACGTGCGGGGCGGCCTGCAGCAGCGCCTCGGCGTGCCCGCCCATGCCGAGCGTGCAGTCGACGACGACGGCGCTGGGCGCCTGCAGCGCGGGCGCGAGCAGCGCCACGCAGCGGTCGAGCAGGACCGGTACGTGCGCCGGCGCCTCGGGCCCCTCCGGGCCGAGTCCGCCGGGCATCGGCGGGTCAGCCCAGCAGGAGGGCGGTGGAGGCGAGCGCGGCAACGAGGCCGATGACGACCAGGGTGAGGCCGAGCAGCAGCGCGCTCTCGCGCAGCTCCTTGCCCAGGTCGGCACCGAGCTCCGCGCCGACCTTGGTCCCGACGTCGGTCGCGACGTCGGTGAACGTGCTGGTGTCCATGCGGTCCTTCTCCCTGTCGAGCGACTCGTCCGTGACCGGTACTGCTCCTGCTGTGACCTCGTGGGGTCAGGTCCCCGCCCGCTCCTCCGCCAGGCACCGGGGAAGGTGCGCCAGGAGGTGGAGCGGTCGGAGACCTCACGCCACGGCGGCTCAGCGGCCGGTCAGCTCAGGACGTCCTCCGCCAGCTCGGCGAACGCCTGCTCGTGCTCGGCCTCGTAGGACGCCCACGCCGCGGCGTCCCAGATCTCCAGCCGGGTGTTAGCACCGACGACGACGCAGTCGCGGTCCAGCCCGGCGTACGCCCGCAGGCCCGGCGGCACCGTGATCCGGCCCTGCCGGTCCGGCGTCTCGTCGAAGGCGCTGCCGAAGAACTGCCGGGCGTAGTCGCGGGCCGCCTTCG
>JBKJQM010000267.1:0-2954 GCA_046594005.1 Mycobacteriales bacterium | reverse complement strand
CAGGTCGGCGACGGTGGCGCGCGTGCCGGGCACGACGACGAGATCGGCGTCGGCCAGCTCCTCGACCGTCGTCGCGAACCGCACGAGCACTCCCGGCTCGCTGCGCAGGGCGTCGATGTCGGTCCAGTTCGACAGGCGCGGCAGCCGCACCACCGACACGCGCAGCACATCGCTGCCCAGTGCCGGCTTCGGCGCCACGGGGACCGACAGGCCGAGCGAGTCCTCGACGTCGAGCTCGAGGCCCTCGGTCCAGGGCAGCACCCCGTACGTCCGGCGACCGGTGAGGCGCTCGAGCATGTCGAGACCTGGCTCGAGGAGCTTCACGTCGCCGCGGAACTTGTTGACCACGAAGCCGCAGACCAGCGCCTGGTCGGCCGGCGACAGCAGCGCGAGAGTGCCGAACAGGGCGGCGAACACACCACCGGGGTTGATGTCGCCGACGACCAGCACGGGCAGGTTCGCGGCGCGGGCCAGGCCCATGTTCGCGATGTCGGTGGCGCGCAGGTTGATCTCCGCAGGAGACCCGGCTCCCTCGCAGACGACGACGTCGTACCGGCGACGCAGGTCGGCCAGGCAGTCCAGCGAGATCTCGAGCAGGGCCGCCTTGTGCTGGCGGTAGGACAGGGCTGAGACGTCGGCCCACGGCTTGCCGAGCACGACGACCTGGGACGTCTGGTCGCTGCCCGGCTTGAGCAGCACCGGGTTCATGGCCGCCTCGGGCTCGACCCACGCCGCGGCCGCCTGCATCGCCTGGGCCCGGCCGATCTCGGCGCCGTCGCGGGTGACGGTGCTGTTGAGCGACATGTTCTGCGCCTTGAACGGCGCGACCTTGACGCCCTCGCGCGCCAGCCAGCGGCACAGGCCCGCCGTCACCACCGACTTGCCGGCGTCGCTGGTCGTGCCGGCGACCAGCAGGGCGCCGCCAGTCACGAGCGCACCCGGTCGAGCAGCAGCCTGACGGCCACGGCGACGACCCCGGCGCCGGCGGTGACAGCGGCCGACAGCCTTGCCGCGCGGGCGATGTCGGCCACGTCCGGCGCGGGACCGTCGCCCAGCAGGGGGCGCTCCTCGACGCGGCCGGAGTAGGACAGCCGGCCGCCGAGGGTGCGGCCGAGGGCACCGGCGAAGGACGCCTCGACCGGCCCGGCGTTGGGGCTCGGGTGCTTGGCGCCGTCGCGGCGCCAAGCACGTACGGCCGCCCGCGGCCGGCCGCCCACGACGGGAGCCAGCACCGCGGCGAGACCGGCGGACAGCCGAGACGGGAGGAGGTTCGCCACGTCGTCGGTCCGGGCGGCCGCCCAGCCGAAGCGCTCGTAGCGCGGCGACCGGTGACCCACCATCGCGTCGAGCGTGTTGACCGCGCGGTAGCCGACCAGGCCCGGCACGCCGAGCAGCGCACCCCACACGAGCGGACCGACGACCGCGTCGCTGGTGTTCTCGGCGACCGACTCGACGGTCGCCCTGGCCAGGCCCGCGGCGTCGAGGGACGACGGGTCGCGCCCGCACAGGTGGCTCAGCCGGTCGCGCGCGCCGTCGAGGTCGTCGGCCTCGAGCAGCCTGTTCATCGCCGCCGCCTCGCGCCGCAGGCTGGTGCCCCCGACGACCGCCCAGGTGGCCAGCGCGGTCAGGGCAGCGCGCGACCCGGGTCGGGCGGCGCTGCGGGCAGCGAGGGCTCCGGCGAGGACGGTCCCGCCAGTGAGGCCGGCGGCGTAGGCGGTCCCGGCCAGGCGCGAGTCGTGGTGCGCGCGGCGCTCGACCGAGGCGGCCACGCTGCCGAAGCCGGCGACCGGGTGACCGCGCCGGGGGTCGGCGAGCACCGCGTCGGCGACCAGTCCCGCAGCCAGTCCCGCGGCGACCGGCCAGGCGGGTCGGGGCACGTCGCGAGCGTAGTGGCGGGCTCCCGCCACCACCGCTCGAGCGCCGCCGGTGTGACACTGGGACCGTGCGTCGCCCCCTCCTGCTGGCCGCTGTCGTGGCCGCCCTGGCTGCCTGCGCCGGCCCGTCCACGCCGATCGCCGGGCCCGCTGCGACAGCGCCGCCCACCGCCGTCGCGACCGCTGCGCCTGTCCCGAGCAGGACCGCGTCGGTCACCGCGGCACCGTCCCCGGTGGTCGCTCCGGCCTGGGCGGTCGGTGCCTCGCCGCTCCCGCTGCGCCCGGACGGCTTCGGCCAGGTCCTGCCGACGCCGCCCGAGCTGCGCGACCGCCGGCTCACCGCTGCCTCCACGCTGCCGCCACCGGCGGACGGCACCTTTCACGCGACGGTCGGGCGGGTCTCCCCCGCGATCCGCACCCGCATGGGCCAGACGTGGTCAGCCGCCTGCCCGGTCGGGCTGGGCGAGCTGCGCTACCTCACCGTGTCGTTCCGCGGCTTCGACGACCGGCCGCACACCGGCGAGCTGGTCGTGAACGCGGCCGTGGCCGACGACGTCGTGCAGGTCTTCCGCACCCTGTACGCCGCCCGCTTCCCGATCGAGGAGATGCGACTGCCGACCACGGCAGACCTCGACGCCGCCCCGACCGGCGACGGCAACAACACCGCGTCGTACGTCTGCCGGGCCGCACGGGGGCAGACGCGCTGGTCGCAGCACGCGTACGGGCTCGCGATCGACGTGAACCCGTTCCAGAACCCCGACCTCAAGAAGGATCTGGTGCTGCCGGAGCTGGCCACCGCCTACACGCGGCGCGGCGACGTCCGCCCCGGGATGCTGCTGCGCGGGCAGGCGGGTGTACGGGCGTTCGCGGCGATCGGCTGGGAGTGGGGCGGCGACTGGCACAGCAGCAAGGACTGGATGCACTTCAGCCGGAACGGCCAGTAGCCCGACGTCGCAGGAGCACTGCCGCCACCAGGACGAGGACAGCGAGGGCCGGTGCCGCGGGCGAGCTCCCCGTCGCGGCCAGCACGCCACCCCGGTCGCGGTCGGACGGCGCCGCCTGCGGAGCCGGTGCGGCCGA
>JBKJQM010000210.1:0-5128 GCA_046594005.1 Mycobacteriales bacterium | reverse complement strand
CCGTCGTCCCCGCGCAGGACGTCGGCGCCGTCCCCACCTGCCATCCGGTCGTCGCCCGCACCACCGGACACGACGTCGTTGCCGGCCGCGCCGGACAGGGTGTCGTTGCCCGCCCCGCCCACGACGACGTCGTCGCCGCCGTGACCGTTCTCGACGTCGTTGCCGGGACCGCCGTCCAGGCGGTCGTTGTCGCCGTCACCGGCGAGCGAGTCGGCGCCGTCCCCACCGAGCAGGACGTCGCTGCCGGCGCCGCCGAACAGCCGGTCGTTCTGCAGCCCTCCGTCGAGGCGGTCGTTGCCGGCCTCACCCGCCACGTTGTCCGCGCCTACCTCGCCGTACAGCGTGTCGTTCCCGACACCGCCGCGCAGGACGTCATTGCCGTTCCCCCCGCGGATGCCGTCGTTGCCGCCGCCACCGAAGACGGTGTCGTTTCCGTCGCCGGCGTAGATCGTGTCGCTGCCGGCCCCGCCGCAGACGACGTCGTCGCCCGCGCCGGCCTCCACCCGGCGGGCACCGTGCAGGACGACGATGACGTCGGCCCGGGACGTGCCGCGCACGAGGCTGGACGAGGCGGAGCTGACGATCGTGGCCGTCCTGCCGTTGCAGGTCGGTGCTGCCGCCGCGGCCGGGGAAGCCTGGGCGAGCACGAGCAGGGCGGGGACGGCGGAGACAGCGAGAAGACGGCGCATGCCTCTCACATCGGGCGTCCAGACGTGCGTGGGTTCACCCTTCCGGGGGATCGAGCAGCAGACCGCCCACCGGCGCCACGGGCAGGCCGGTGCGGTGGCACGTCCAGAACGGGTCCGGTCCGAGGTCGGGCTCGACGAACAGCGCGTGCCGGTGCCGCTCCGGGCAGGAGGTCTCCGTGCACGAGGGCCACTCCGGGTCGGTGGCGTGCACTGCCTCCTGGACGTCCTGCGCCAGCAGGCCGACGACGTGCGGTGCGCCGTCGGGCCACTGCTCCAGCCACCACCGCCGGGCGGGCAGGGCCGCCTCGACGAGCGCCGGCGGGGCCCCGTCCCGGACGACCGCCGCGGCGGCCTGCTCGAGGACGTCCACCAGCTTCCCCTCCCTGCGCACCCTCAGGAGGACAGCACGTCGTCGGCGTCGACGATCGTGTAGGCGTAGCCCTGCTCGGCCAGGAAGCGCTGGCGGTGCGCGGCGTACTCCTGGTCGAGGGTGTCGCGGCTGACGACCGTGTAGAAGTGCGCGGTCCGGCCGTCCTCCTTCGGACGCAGGACACGGCCGAGGCGTTGCGCCTCCTCCTGCCGCGAGCCGAAGGTGCCGGAGACCTGGATGGCGATCGTCGCCTCGGGCAGGTCGATGGAGAAGTTCGCGACCTTCGACACGACCAGCCCCGGGATCTCCTTGCGCCGGAACAGGTCGTACAGCCGCTCGCGCTCGGCGTTCTTCGTCGAGCCCTGGATCACCGGCATGTCCAGCGCCACGCCGAGCTCGTCGAGCTGGTCGAGGTAGGCGCCGATCACGAGGACCTGGTCGTCATGGCGCTCCACGAGCTTCCGGATGACGGCGATCTTCGTGTGGGCCGTCGAGGCGATCTTGTAGCGCTCCTCGGGCTCGGCCGTGGCGTACGTCAGCCGCTCGGCGTCGGTCATCGTCACCCGCACCTCGGTGCAGTCGGCGGGCGCGATCCAGCCCTGCGCCTCGATGTCCTTCCACGGCGCGTCGTAGCGCTTCGGGCCGATCAGGCTGAAGACGTCGCCCTCGCGGCCGTCCTCGCGCACCAGCGTCGCGGTGAGGCCGAGGCGCCGACGGCTCTGCAGGTCCGCGGTCATCCGGAAGACCGGTGCGGGAAGCAGGTGCACCTCGTCGTAGACCACCAGGCCCCAGTCACGGGCGCCGAACAGCTCGAGGTGGGCGTACTCGCCCTTCCGGCGCGTCGTCATGATCTGGTAGGTCGCGATGGTGACCGGCTTGATCTCCTTCTTCTCGCCGGAGTACTCGCCGATCTCCTCCTCGGTCAGGGAGGTCCGCTTGAGCAGCTCGGACTTCCACTGGCGACCGGAGACGGTGTTGGTGACCAGGATCAGCGTCGTGGCGCCGGCCTTGGCCATCGCCGCCGCGCCGACCAGCGTCTTGCCGGCGCCGCAGGGCAGCACCACCACGCCCGAGCCCCCGAGCCAGAAGCCGTCGACGGCCAGCTGCTGGTAGTCGCGCAGCTCCCAGCCGTCCTGGTTCAGCAGGATCTCGTGGGCCTCGCCGTCGACGTAGCCGGCCAGGTCCTCGGCCGGCCAGCCGACCTTGAGCAGGGCCTGCTTGAGGCGGCCGCGCTCGGAGGGGAAGGCGATCACCGTGTCGGGGTCGAGCCGCGCGCCCAGCAGCGGGCTGACCTTCTTGCTGCGCGTGACCTCCTCGAGCACCGCCCGGTCCGTCGTGCGCAGGACCAGGCCGTGCACCGGGTCCTGCTCGAGGCGCAGCCGACCGTAGCGGTCCATCGTGTCCGCGACGTCGACGAGCAGGGCGTGCGGCACGGTGTAGCGGCTGAAGCGGACGAGGACGTCCACGACCTGCTCGGCGTCGTGGCCGGCGGCCCGGGCGTTCCAGAGGCCGAGCGGCGTGAGGCGGTAGGTGTGCACGTGCTCGGGCGAGCGCTCCAGCTCCGCGAACGGCGCGATCGCAGCGCGGCACTCGGCGGCCATCGGGTGGTCGATCTCGAGCAGCAGCGTCTTGTCGGACTGGACGATCAGGGGGCCGTCAGGGGGTGTCGTCACAGACGGCTCCAACGCTCAGCGGTCATGAGGCAGTCCCGTCGTCGACGTCCGCCACACCGGTCACCCGGTGCAGCGCGAACGTGCGGTCCTCCTGGCGCAGGTGGTCCCACGCGGTGATGAAGCCGCCCTCGACACCGCGCGGCTCGACGACGCGGGAGGTCGCCCGGCCCTGGGCGTCGACGTAGCCCAGCCACACCTGGCGGCGGTCACGGGCAGCTGACTGCAGGAAGGCCAGGGTGTCCGCGGTCGTCGACCGGGTCGTGGTCACCGGTGCTCGCCGGGCGGCCCGCGCGGCGAGATCGCCTGCGCGCAAGGCGGTCACGGACAGCGCGGCCTGCTCGGGAGGGAGCGACGGCTCGGCCGTCCGATGCGGGCGGGCGCGCATCGGGGTGCGCCGCGCGTCGCCCCGGGCGAGCAGCAGCGCCCCGTCGGGGGCCTCGGCCGCGGGGGCGAACCCGGCGGCCCGCAGCAGCTCGAGCACCATGTCCAGCGGGGCGCTGCTGACCAGCACCGTCGGGGCCAGGCGGCGCAGGCGCAGCGGTCCGGTGCGCTTGGCGACCATGACCTCGGCGAGCAGCGTCTCGTCGTCGCAGCGGACGTACGTGCTGGCCACGCCGACCCGCATCCGCCCGTGCCGCCGGGCCACGTCGTCGACGAGGTAGGTCAGCGACTGCGGCACCGGCGTGCGCGACCGGGTGCGGAACAGCTCGTGCAGGTCGCCGGCCGTGCGCCCCGCGTCGAGGGCGCGGCGCACGGAGGTCTCGCCGACCCGGTAGACGGTCGCGCCCCCGGTCGACTCGACGTCGGCGACCAGGGCGAGCTCGCGGGACAGGTCGCGCTCGAGCGGCCCGGGCGCGACGACGGTGAGGTCGGGCTGCACCAGGACGTGGTCGAGCGGGTCGGGCAGCAGCGCCCCGAGGACGCGCGCCGCCTCGCGGTCGTCGCCCGCGAGCAGCAGCCGGGCGTACGTCGCGAGGCCGCCGCGGCCGGTGAGCCCGAGCAGCTCGGCCTCCTCGAGCGTCCAGCGGTGGACGACGTCGCGCAGGCGCCCGCCGCGACGGGGCGCGGACCAGACGAGCAGGGCGCTGACGGTCTCCGGCGTGACGGTGCGGCCGGGCGCGGCGGACCCCACGGCCTCGAGGACCCGGCGCCGCTCGGCGGGCGCACCGGGGCGCTCGACGTCCGGGCCGAGCGGCGCGACGACCTTGTCGCGCTCGTCCCGCTCGCCGACCAGTCCCGTCAGGCGCGCCATCGTCAGCCAGGCCTGCGCGAGGGCCGTCCAGCGCAGCTCCGGCGGCTGCCCGACCCAGGTGTCGAAGGCGGGGGTCGGCACCCACTCCGGGTCCAGGCCCGGTGTCTGGTCGACCAGGCCCGCGGCGGCGGCGACCTCGATCAGCAGCGCCGCCGTCCGGTCCGGGGCGTCCATGACCTGCGCGACCTTCTTCAGCTCGCGCACCCCGAGGCCGCCGGCCCGCAGCACCGTCGGGGCGTTGCCGGACCAGTGCTCGAGCAGCGCCTCGGTCTTGGCGACCACGTCCGCGGCGGCGTGCGCGGCGGCGGCGTCCAGCCCCTTCGCCGGCGCGGTCACCAGGGACGGCGGGTCGGCGTGCAGCGACCCGAGCGCCGCAGCGCCACGGAGGGCGAGGCCGACCTCGCGCGGCAGCTCGACGGTGTCGTCGTCGATCGGGACCAGCAGGCCGTGCGCGATCAGCCAGCGGACCGGGGAGTCGGCGGTCTCCGGCGTGGTGGGGCGCTTGGCATCGCGGACCTGCCCCAGCGGCGAGCCGTGGGCCAGTGCCTCCAGCACGCGGCGCTCGGGCTCACCCGCCTTGTCGAGCAGCGCCGCGAGGCCGTCGCTGTCGCCGAACAGCTCCACCACACCGCCGACCCCGTCGACGCCCAGGGCCTGCGCCACGGGGGCGACGTCCTTCACCCGCAGGCGCGCGAGCAGGGTCGAGACCGGGCGGCCGAGGCCGGCTGCCGCGGGGGCGACCACGTCGCGGACGGGTCCGACCACGTGCAGCGCGTCGCTCGGGCCCCACACGAGGGCGAGGTCCTGCAGCCGCTCCACCCCGGCGGCGACCCGCTCGACGGGGGCGGAGCTGCCGACCAGCCGCACCAGCGCGTCGAAGGACGTCGTCTCCTCGGCCAGGACCAGGCCGTCCAGCAGCGCCAGGACGAACGCGTCGAGGTGCTCGAGCGCGCGCAGCACCGACAGGCGGACCGCTGCGCGGGCGGCCAGGACACCGAGGTCCGGGGGGACCGGCACCGCCAGGTCGGGTCGGGCCTGCAGCAGCCGCGCGAGGCGCTCGTCGGGCCAGCTGCGCAGCCAGTCCGCGAGACTGCGCGCCGACGGGTCCATCCGGACAAGGGTAGGCGCGGGTTGCCGCCGCGGC
>JBKJQM010000382.1:0-10302 GCA_046594005.1 Mycobacteriales bacterium | reverse complement strand
CTCGACGTGCACCTCGGCGTCCTGCTCGTCGAGCAGCACGAGGACGCGGTCGCGGCAGTGCCAGCACTGCATCCGCACGCTGCTGGCGTCGGCGTAGACCAGGACCTGGTCGAACTCGAGCGACGACGACGGCAGTACCGGACCGGACACGCACCAGGGTCCCGCAGCACCGTGCCGGGCGCCATCGTCCGAACGGCTCGGACGGGTGAGGCCGACGCTCGTGCGGCTGATGGGACAGCCGGTCAGCGGGTGCTTGTCGGGGCGGTCAGCTCGCTCTCGGTGAGGTAGCGGTCCGGCTGGGCGGTGAAGGCGTCGGCGCAGCCCTGCCCGCAGAACACGTAGCGCCGGTCGGAGACGGTGGCGCGCGCTCCGGGCTGTGCGGTGTCGACCGTCATCCCGCACACCGGGTCGCGCGCCTCGGTGAGATGGGCGAGCGGGTCGGCGACGAAGCGGTCGTGGCAGCTGGTGGAGCAGAACGAGAAGTCCTGCCCGGCGTACGTGGCGTGACCGGCTGCCGTGGCCAGGTCCACGGTCATGCCGCAGACGGGGTCCGTGACGTCGGTGCCTGCGGCTTCGTCCATCGCCTCGGAGCCCATCGCGTCGGCTCCCGCGTCGTACTTGGCGGGGTCCTTGTCGAACTTGGTCCTGCAGCGGTCGGAGCAGAAGAAGACGGTGTGGCCGTCGTGCTCCGTGATGGCGCCCGGGTTCTCCATCTCCACCTGCATGCCGCAGACCGGGTCCTTGGCGTACCCGCCGCCTCCGCCGAGGCGCTCGCGGTTGCGGTAGGCCCAGTAGACGACCGCCGCGACGCCGAGGAACAGGATGTTGAGGAACGTCGTGTAGTTCCACTCGAAGCGGGTCATGGCGATCTCCTCCCGACGTGCCGGGAAGGCGATCCCGACGGCCCGGAAGAGCAGGTCGGTCGCCAGCCCGGCGACGCTCATCACCAGCCAGAACGACAGGAACAGGCGGACGGCGAGACGGCGGCCGTAGAACTTGCCGTAGATGACGACGAGCGGCAGCGCGATGAGGTCGGCGAAGATGAACGCGACGGTGCCGCCGAAGCTGATGCCACCGGAGTACAGCGCCGCTGCCAACGGGACGTTGCCGATCGAGCAGACGAAGCTGATGAAGGCGATGAACGGACCGACGACGACGTTCTCGAGGTCGGTAAGCACCCCGTGCCCGGACAGGAACACCGTCGAGAAGACGGAGGCGGGCACCGCGACGGCGATGAGGCCGGCGACGACGTAGCCGATGACGAGCTCGCGTCGCAGCATCGTGAGGTCGCTGACCGTGTAACCCGCAGCGTCGGCCCAGCCGGCCTTGCTCCGCAGCCGCTGCCGGAAGGGGAGCTCCTCCTTCGCGACGTCGCTCCCCATGTCGCCGTGACCGGCGTGCCCGGTCGTCCCGTCCTTGCCGGCGTTCAGCCGACCGCGGGCCTCCTCCAGCTCCTTCGCGGGGAAGATGCGAGGAGCGAGCAGCACGAACAGCGTGATCATGATGGCGCCGCCGACGAACTCGGCGAGCGCGAACTGCCAGCCCATGAGGAGCCACAGGATGATGCCGAGCTCGAGCACGAGGTTGGTGCTGGCGAACATGAAGACCATCGAGGCGGTGAAGTCGGCTCCGCGCTGGAACAGCGACTTCGACAGGGCGCTGGCGGCGTACGAGCATGACGAGGATGCCGCTCCGAGCAGGCTGGTCCGGACGATGGTCCGGGGACGGTGGTCACCCATCGCCTTCTGCATCTCCGCCCGGGACACGAAGGACTGGACCGCTCCGGACAGGGTGAACCCGACGACGAGCGCCCAGAGGGTCTCCCAGAACATGAAGAAGCCCTCTTGCAGGCTCATGCCGATCGTGGTGAAGAAGCTCATCAGGTGCCTCCGAGGGGCAGGTCGGGTCGGTTGCCTGCGTCAGCGGGCGGTGCTGTGGATGTCGTGCGGGCTCGTCGGCTGCGCCACGCCGCACGGGCTTCGCGCAGGACGAACGCCAGCCGGCCGCCGGGGCCGGTGTCGCAGCCAGGCAGCGTCGAGGCCACCTCGCAGCTGCGCCTCGGGTGGCTCATGAGCGCACCAGCCGGGCGATCGCTGCGGACGCCTCGGAGAGCTTCGCGTCGCGCTCGTCGCCGCCCGCCTCCACGGCGTTCACCAGGCAGTGCGCCATGTGCTCGTCCAGCAGCCCCAGGGCGACCGCCTGCAGCGCTTTGGTCGCCGCGGAGACCTGCGTGAGGACGTCGATGCAGTAGGTGTCTGCATCGATCATCCGGGCGATCCCACGCACCTGGCCCTCGATGCGGGCAAGCCGCTTGAGGTGCGCGTCCTTCGTGGGGCCGTAGCCGCGGCCCGCATCGGACGTGTCCATCGCGAGCGGCACGGGCATGCTCGGCTGCTGCTGGTTGCTCACACCGCACCTCCTTCGACGGACTAAGTACCCCCCAAGGGTATGTTCCTAACCTGAACCGCACCTGTTGCCCCTTGCCGCACACGTCCTCCGACAATCCTCGAGGCGCTACGGGACCCGGTCCGACCCTTGGTCCGTTCCCCGCACGCCAGACCGGCAACGTGATCGGAGGCGTCTGGACAGTCGGCTCCTCCAAGGGCAAGGGCCCGCGGGGTGACGCGGCCGCTCAGCCTGGACGCCGAGACGATCAGCGTCCTGCGCGCGGATCGCCAGGCCAAGCTCGCTGAGCGTCGGGAGCTCCCGGAGATCTGGCAGGAATTTGCGCAGAACTCCAGGTCAGAGGGCCTGAGCCTGGCCGGCCGTTCGGGAAGCAGATGGTGAGCAGGAGAGGAACACGAACACCAGCGAGATCGGCCAGGTCCCGAGCCACGCTCCCAGTCCACCACGGAACGGCAGCGCGGCGAGCGAACGCCGAGCGACAGCACCTCGACCGTCACGCAGCAATGCGCGCCACGCGAAGCACCACTCGGGACCCCCTCCCCGCGGGGGGCAACCTCGGCTGCCGCGGCCTGACGACCGTTCCGCCCGGGTCGGGACGTCGAGGTCGAGCGCCTCGCGCGAGAAGCCGGTCCCGGTCGCGTCCGACGCGGGCAGAGGGAGCTCGACGATCACTCGCACGTCTGCTCAGGTGGCTGGTTCGGCGCGCCCGATGAGGACGACACCGTGCTCGTACGCGTAGATGGCCGCCTGGACGCGGTCGCGCAGCGCCAGCTTCGTGAGAACGCGGGTCACATGGGTCTTCACGGTCGTCTCGGAGACGACAAGCCGCTCGGCGATCTCGGCGTTGGACAAGCCTCTGGCGAGCAGGACGAGGATCTCGCGCTCACGCGGCGTCAGGGCATCGAGCGTCGCGGGTGGGGCAGGGGCGGGGGCGGCGCGGTCGATGTACACCTCGATGAGCCGCCGAGTGACCGAGGGTGACAGCAGGGTCTCGCCTGAGACGACCGCCCGGATCCCCTCCACCAGGAGCTCTGGGGGTACGTCCTTGAGCAGGAAGCCCGATGCGCCAGCGCGTAGTGCGTCGTAGACGTACTGGTCCATGTCGAACGTGGTGAGCATGATCACGCGCACGCCGCAAGCGTGGTCCTGCAGGATGCGACGCGTCGCCTCGATCCCGTCGACGCCGGGCATCCGCACGTCCATGAGGACGACGTCGGGCGCGCAGAGTGCGACCTGCCGGACCGCCTCGTTCCCGTCGGCGGCTTCCCCTGCGACGACGAGGTCAGCCTCGGCCTCCAGGATCATCCGGAAACCTGCGCGCACGAGCGCCTGGTCGTCGACGACGAGCACGCGGATCACGGCGTCGCCAGCGGGAGCTGAGCGCTCAGCTGGAAGCCGCCGCCCGGCACGGGTTCTGCCACCAGATCGCCGTGGAACATCGCTACCCGTTCCTGCATGCCGCGCAGGCCGTTCCCGGGCTGACAGGCACCACCGCGACCGTCGTCGCGGATCAAGACGTGGAGCGAACCCTGGTCCCGGTCGATGCAGACCCACGCGCGCGTGGCGTCGGCGTGCTTCAGCGCGTTCGTCAGGCCCTCCTGGACGAGGCGGTAGGCCGTCAGGTCCAGGCCCGGAGGCAGCGGCACCTCGGTGGCCAGGTTGTCCAGCTGCACGTCCATGCCCGCCTGCCGGAACGTCTCGACCAGCGGGTCGAGCTGAGCAAGGGTGGGGGGCGGCGCCAGCTCCGGGGCGCCGTCCCGGTTGCGCAGCACGCCCAGGACGCGACGCATCTCGGCGAGCGCCTCCCGGCCGGTCGCCTCCACGCTCTCCAGTGCTGCTCGCTCCTTCTGCTGGTCGGCCCGCATCAGCCGGCGGACCGCCGCCGCTTGCACCGTCATGACGCTGACGCTGTGCCCGACGATGTCGTGCAGCTCACGTGCGATCCGGCCACGCTCCTCGGCAACGGCGGCCAGCGCCCGCTCGTCCCGCTCCCGCACCAGACCCTCCACGTAGAGCCGGCGGGTCCGCCGGTAGGCGCCGAGGAGCCACGCGATGACCCACGGGGAGATCCACGCGGCGGACCCGGCGTGCTGCGCCCACGACGTGCTGGCCGGGTCGAAGACGGACCAGCACAGCCCGAGGGCGACCACAGTGCCCAGTCCCCACAGCGCCCGGTCGCGCTCTTCGCGGTTGGCGACTGTGTACGCGGCGATCAGCGGCGCGAGCATGACGCCGTTCCCCTCGGGCGACCCGAACGCCGCGAACTCCACGACCATCGCTCCCGCCCCGGCGACGAGGCAGGGCAGCGGCCGGATCCGACGCACGACCAGCAGCGCAGCGGGGACGCCGTATCCCAGGGCCTGCCCCCAGCGCGGTCCCTGCCGGTGCGTGGCGAGGAAGCCCGTCCAGACCTCAGCCTCCGCGAGCGCGAGCACCACGGCGGCGAGGACCGCGTCGAAGAGGATCGAGCGCCTGCGCACGTTCGGAGGCTAGGCCTGTGCACTCGGCCCTGCGTCCTCCTTCCGGAGGATCCCAGGGTCCTGCCTCCGGCTGACATGCGGTTCGTCCCCCCGCACGACGCGGCTCGCCGCCAGCGGTCCCTACGGTTCGGGCGCCGGATCCGGCACCGAACGAGGGGGACACATGGACACACCACGACGCTCGGCAGGTCTGGGCCTGCTCGCCTACGGCCTCGGCACTGCCCTGGCCTTCATCAGCACCGGGTCACCCGGTGGGGACTACGAGGACTCCGCGGTGGCCGCCTACACCGACAGCGGCCACTGGCCGGTCGTCGCAGCCCTCGCCTACCTCGGCGCGTTCTCGGCACTGGCGTTCCTCGTGTTCGCCGACCGGATGAGGCGCGAGCTCGGGGACCGCGGAGACCTGTTCTGGGGACTGTCCGTTGCCGGGACGGCCGCGGCTGTCGTCGGCTGGATGCTGGTCGCAGGAGTGCAGATCGCCTTCGCCGAAGGCGGTGCCCCTGTCACGGGACTGCCGCACCCCGTCATCTACGTGCTCAGCGAGATGAGCAACCTCGTCGCCGTCTGCGCCAGCGCACTTCTCATCGGCGTCGCCGCGATCGTGCTCGCGTCCAGAGCCGTCCTCCCGGCACCCGCTCGGGTGGCCACCCGCGTCGCCGGCTTCTTCGGCATCTGCGCCCCGGCCTTCTTCCCCATCTTCCTGTTCTGGCTGTGGGCGATCGTCCTGGGAACCTGGCTCGCGGCCAGCGATCGCAGCACCGCCCGCTCGTTGCAGACCCAGCGGGCCTGACCGGACCTACGAGGGGCCGGGCGTGTCGACGCGTCCGCCTGCTCGCTCGCGGGCCTGTCGACGACCCGGTCAGGGTGCTGCGGGGCCGCGGAGCCACGACGCGACGTGCACATGGTCCATCGAGCGACGCAGCCATGGCTTGCTACCGGCCCGCTGCTTGTGCCACGACCGCGCACCAGGCGGTCGTCTTCAGGTCCGAGCAGCGGGCCTCGGGCAGGGCGAGCACCGGCCAGCCGAGTCCGCGTGTGATGTCTGGGCTGAGCCGCAGGCGATCACGTGATGGCGTGGCCTCCGCCGGTCGAGCGCCGGCCGGTGAGGCGGCGGACGAGCAACGTCACGACCAGCACGACCGTGACGAGAAGGCCGATGAGCAAGCCGAACCACGCGAGGTCGCCGAGCCATTGCGGGAGCGCGTCACCCAGCCACCCGTCCTGGTCCTGGCCGACAGCGCCGGCGACCAAGAAGCAGATGAGGCTGGCCATCGCTGCGATGGCCGCGGTCCGTGCGAGCGAGAAGGACATGACCCCACCCCCTGTAGCCCGCGGCCCGTCGTCGCGGGACAGGGTTCAGAGTCCAAGTCGCGCGCAGGCGCGTCAAGAGCCTGCGACGCGGGCTGAGCACGGTTCCACCCTGGCACGCACCCACCACGTGATCTCTCCGGTGCCGCCGTTGACGCGACCTGTTGAACGCATCCAGGGTCGGTGCGCAGCGAGGTCGACAGCGCTACCAAGATGAGCGTGATCCTGATGTTCGCCTGCCCCAGCCACTCGCTGACCACCGTCGGGTGGATGCCGCGCCGGGGTAGCCGCTCTCCGGATGCACGACCTGCGCCACAGGTATGCGGCGCGGTGAGCAGGTGTCAGATCCGGGTCGGGTTGGGCGGCGTGCCGTCCTCACGGCAGAACACCGGGTTGCACTCCTGTCAGACGTCCGGGTACTCACGTCTCCCAGGGGACGGACCGAGATGACGTCGGAGCGCAGCTCCTGGACGGCTGACGCGCGTGTGCACGACGTGTGCCCAGCCCCCGATGGCCCGGTCGTGCCGACGACACAGAGGCGCATCTCAGGTGGCCTGCGCCTGCCGCGCCAGGGCCGTCAGCCGGCTGACCGCACGCAGGTACTTCCTCCACGGATGAGCGAGGTCGCGGGTGTCTGAGCGTGTGCGGTCAGGTGCTGCGTGCAGATGGAAGGGTTTCGACGCGCTCAGGTTGCTGCGAAGAGGCGGCGAGTGTTTGCAGTCCGTTTGCACGGCGGGGAGTCACGTCGCGCCGGCGGTCCGGCGGGCGGCCCCGCATCCTCCCCCCGACTGCAGCACGCACCGGGGCGGGTGTGATCAGGGCGGTGAGCGTCCATGGACCAGATCGGTCTTCTGGATGGAGGAGCGTCCGACATCGACCAGCTCGTCGGCCAGGCCCACCGTTCGGCCCGCTTCATCGTCGACGCAGCCGCCTTCTGGACCGAGCTCTTCGACCGCGTCGGCGGCCGCGCCACAGTCCGGCACGGCGACGCGCAGCTCCTGAACACCCTGCTCAGCGAGTGGGCGAAGACCCCCCCCTCGCACGGCCTTCGACGTTCAGATCGTTCAGCCCGGCCTCGAGGCCGCCAAGGTCGCCGGCTGGCAGGGCGGCGAGACGCTGCGGAGCTTCTGCCACGACGCCCTCGGCCAGGTCGGCGCCCAGTTCAGCGTCCTGGCCGCGTAGGCGGCGACAGGACCCACCCCCGGCCGGACCTCAAGCGAGCGGCGCCATCTGCTGAGCTACACGTCCGCCAGGAACCACCGGTGCACGGCGACGACTCGCCAGCAGGTCGTCACCGGCTCCCGTGCCCACCACCCGCCCGCGTGCTCGCCGATCCTCCAGCCGCAGCGACGCCACCTCCACGACGACCGCTGCGCGGGCGTCCACCATGAAGGCGAACGGCGTCGGCCACGGCGCCGCGACAGCGACCGCGTCCCGGGCCGCCGCCACGGCCGAAGGGACTTCGGCTGAGCGCGTCGTCGACATGAACAGCCACTCCAGGTCGGCTTGGACGGACCCGCCGTCGGTGTGGCAGTACGACCAAGTCACGCGGTCCCCAGCGGACGTCGAGACGATCACGCCGATGGTCGCGGACGTGCTCACAGGACGCCCAGCCTGGGAAGCGACATGACCGCGCCCGAGCGACCGCCGCCACGTGCCGAACTACGGTCCCGCGTCCGTGGACAGTAGGCATCGAATGCAAACTGCGGCGCGCCGGGATCGGCAGCCGGCCTGCTTGCCGCTGCTTTCCGCCGCGACGGCGGAACGACCCCTAAAAGAAGGAATAGCGCCGTCGACGTCGGCGGAATGTCCGGAGTTCACGGGCAGAAGTCGAGTGTCGCCTGTGAACCCTTGGAACCGTGGTGCGCACAACGTCCTTCAAGCTGTTGTCATCAGTCGTCGGACACGTCTTGCCGTCTGGGGCTCTCTAGCAACCTGACCTCGACCCGGAGGTGAGGCCCGCTGCTTCCGCGAGGCGCAGCGGCACGCAGAGAATCGCTGCCACCGCTTCTCAGCTTGCGTCCTGGGCGGGCCCCGGAGCCGAGCGCAGCAACAAAGCGATCCGCCGGGGCTTCGCCGTAGCCGCTGCCCAAAGGGCCCCGCTGGTGGGCCGGGTGGCCGGCCAGCGGGGCCTAGGGGAGCAGGGCCGAGGCGACGGTCGAAGGAAGCGTCGTCGCTGCTCGGGTGCGGCCGAGCATTCCGGTTGTGCGAGCCGGGCGCTTAACTGATGCTTGCTGCGACGACCTTGCCGTGATCGATCGAGACGGTGACTCGGTTGCTGAGGGAGCCGGTGTCGTAGCCCTGACAGACGCCGTTGATCTCCACTATGCGCAGCTCGGCGTGCTCTGCGCCGGCCCGGGCCTCCGCCTCGGCCTGCGTCAGGCCCACGTAGTCGTGGGCGCGCAATGCCGGCCTGGGCGCCGGTCCGAACTGCTGCGGGTATGTCTCGTACTGCACCAGGTTGCACAGTGTCGCTTCGGCGGCAGCCGCTTGGCTCGGGTGGGTCGCCTCGCTTCCGTGGGGTCCGGAAGCAGCCGCCGCGCCCGCGCCGCACATCACGAGGACGGCGAGCCCGCCCAGGGAGGTAGCCGCTGTGGGGAGCCAGCGCGGCCTCGGTGTTGATGGCGCCCGGTCGCCGTCCTTCGAGGGGCTCATCAGCTCGTCCTCACGCGTACGCCCAGCCGGCTTTCGGCGCCGAGAATACCCTGGTAGTACGTCTCGCACACGCCGTTGGTGTTGTCCCCGCCCTGCACGAGCCCGTAGGCCGTGTAGTACGCGAAAACGGGACCGCCACTGTCGCCCTCGCCTGCGCAGATGCTGGCTCTGCCTAGTCCGCCGACGCCCGTGGAGCTCGTGGCGTCGAGCTTGTCGACGTTGCCGCACTTCGTGTGGCTTGTCTGCCCGGACAGGCAGACGACGGCGCCGATCGTGGAGCCGCTCCGCGACGTGATGGGGTAGTTGCTGTTCGCCTGCGTCTGGTTCGCCCCCCAGTTCGCGATGGTGTTGCTGGGAGCCCAGCCCGCGGGGTTGCTGAGGCCGATGAGTCCGGCGTCGCCGCTGCTGTCCTTGTAGCGGTAATAGGTGCTGCCGTACCCGATGCTGTGGATTGCCCCGTCGGCCACCTGCCGTGTCTGCCAAAGGGCCCCGTCCACGGGGATGAGGCAGTGGCCGGCGGTCATCAGTACTGGCGTGCCGTTGGACTGGAGTGCGTTGAAGCCGGAGGTGCATTGCGACGTCGTGGTGTAGCCGCCGCTCGACAGTGAGCCCGCGATGAGGACGCCGCCCCTCAGGGGCGCGTCGCAGTACGGGAAGGTGCACGCGTAGTCGCCCCGGCGCTGGTTGCTGCCACCACGCGCCAGCGCTACGGAGGCGCCTTCTGCGTCCAGGGCGCGCTTGACGTCCGGCCGCAGCGGCCCCTGCCCGTCGACCCGGACCGAGACGACGTTGGCGGCGGTCTCGATGCCCTCCAGGAAGACCTCCGAGTGGCCACGGCCCAGCGCTTCTGTCAGGCGCGCCTGCACAGCCTCCATCTGCTGCGTGCTGCGCTCGACCTTGCGGACCTCGACATTGAGGCCGCGCTTGGCCGCCTCCTGCGCGATTTTCGCGTCGTCCGCCGTGGTGAAGGCAGTCAAGGCCGCGCCCTGCGCCTGGTCGATCACCGTCCCCGCGTACGTCTCCGGGCTGACTAAGCGCATCGCCTGGTCGAAGCCGGCCGCACCCGTCTGCAGCTCGAGTCGCCGGACGGCTTCGCTCTCCGAGACGTCGTACTTGTCGCGGAGGTACTGGACCGCAGGCTCGACGCCGGAGTCGGCCGCCACGGCAGGACCGCTCACCGGGGGCAGGTCGTCGAGCCGGCGCACCGCCGCGCTGCTGGGCGACGCGGCGGCCAGCATGGAGATGAGGCCCAGAGCGGCCAGACCTATGGACGCCCGCACAAGGTGGCGGGGCGGTGTAGCGGGCACAAGATCCCCTACGGACGGGTGGCGCCGGCTGAGGCCGGCACTCGAGCCACCCGCGACGGTATCGGGGACGAACCGCACGTGCAGGCGCTTGACGCACAAAGCCAGGGTGAGTCCCTTGGGGTGGTGTAGCTCGGGCTTCTGAACGA
>JBKJQM010000302.1:0-2889 GCA_046594005.1 Mycobacteriales bacterium | reverse complement strand
ACGTGGCACGGCTTCGCGCAGGCGGTGTTCGAGGAGCTGGGCGCCGATCCCGCCCGCGTCCAGGCCATCCGCACCGAGGACTACCCGGTGCCCGCGCCGCGACCGGCCTACAGCGTGCTGTCGCCGCGGGCGTGGGAGGAGGCCGGCCTGCCGGTCATGCCCGAGTGGCGGGAGGCTCTGCGCGAGGCGTTCCGGCTGTACGGCAAGGCGTTCCGCCCGGCGAGCTGACCTCGACAGTCACTCCAGTACCACCTGGGACCGGCCGAAGGTCGTAGGGACACGCCGGGTCTTCGGCGTGCCTTCGCGACCGACAACCCGAGAGCTCCTGCCGTGCGCCGTACGTCCTCCGCCCTGCTGCTGGCGGTCCTGGTCCCGGGACTGCTGCTGGCGCCGGCCGTCACGACCGCCTCGAGCGCCGCCGTCCCCGTCCCGGTGCCCGTCGCGCCGGGCGTGATCGAGCTGCCGGTCGCCGGGGTCGACGCCGACGCGGCGGCCGAGCCCGTGGGGGACGCCCCGGCGCTGCGCCTGCTCGACGGCGACCGCCGCACCGTCCTGCTCACCAGCCGCACCGCCACGGCCGGCTACGGGATGGTCGGCGTCACCTGGGACCGCTCGCCCCAGGCCGGCGTCGTCGAGGCGTGGGCCCGTTCGCGCACCGACGGCATCTGGTCGGACTGGACGCTCATGGGCGGCGCCGCCGACGAGGAGTCCGACGGCGCCGAGGCCCAGTCCACGCGCGAGGGGACCAGCCCGCTGTGGGTCGGCCACGCCGACGGCGTCCAGGTCCGCGTCGACCTGGTGTCCGGCGCCGCACCGACCGGCCTGCGTGTCGCGCTGGTCGACCCGGGCGTGTCGGTCGCCGATCCCGAGGCCGCCGACCCGTCGGTCCCGCTGTCGTACGCCCGCACCGCCACCAGCCAGCCGCCGATCCGCACCCGCGCCCAGTGGGGCGCCGACGAGTCGATCCGCCGCGCGTCGCCGTCGTACGCCGCGTCGGTCAAGGCCGTGGTCGTGCACCACACGGCCAGCACCAACGACTACTCGCCGGCCGACGTCCCGAGCCTGCTGCGCGGCTTCTACGCCTACCACGTGAAGAGCCGCGGCTGGTCGGACATCGCCTACAACGTGCTCGTCGACCGGTTCGGCACAGCGTGGGAGGGCCGGGCCGGCGGGCTGTCGCGCGCGGTCATCGGCTCGCACGCCGGCGGCTTCAACACGGGCACCTTCGGCATCTCGATGATCGGCACCTTCGACGCGGTGGCGCCGACCGCCGCCCAGCTCGAGACGGTCGCGCAGGTCACGGCCTGGAAGACCTCCGCCAACGGCATCGACCCGCTCGCGTCGATCAGCATGCGCTCCGGCGGCAGCACCCGGTTCGCGGCCGGGACGATGGTCACGCTGCCGACGGTCATGGGTCACCGGCAGGTCAGCACCACCTCGTGCCCGGGCGTGAAGGGCTACGCCGCGCTGCCCGCCCTGCGGAACCGCATCGCTGCCCTGGCCGGCGGCGCGGCTCCCGCTCCCGGCGGGCTGCAGCTGATCGCCCCGTCCTCCGCACCGGCCGGCAGCACCGCCGAGCTCGTCGTGCGCGGCGGCACGCCCGGCGGCGCGGTCGAGGTGTTCTTCGCCAAGCGCGGCGAGGAGGGCTCGGTCAAGCGGCGCGACGCGGTCCTCGCCGCCAACGGCACCTACCGGACCACCTTCCTCGTCGACGACGACTACACGTCCTTCGCGGTCAGCGGCGACCACGCGACACCGCGGGCGACCACCCGGCGCTCGCCGGCGCTGGCCGGGGACCCGCGCGCCGTCGCCTCCCCCGTCGGCGTCTCCGGACCGCTCCACGCCCTGGACGGGTCCACCGTCCACGTCGTCGCGACAGGGCCCGCCGGCTCGGCGGTCAGCGTCTGGTTCCGTCCCGAGGGCGATGACGTGTTCACCTCGCGCCGCGCGGGCGTCTTCGACGCCGACGGCCGCTTCACGACCACCTACACCGCCGAGCGGGCGCAGGACTACTTCGCCCGCACCGCCGGCGCCGCCTCACCGGAGGCGAGCACGGCGCTCGGCCCGGTCCCGAACGAGCTCGACGTCACGGCGCCCGCGTCCGTGGCGGCTGGCCGCACGGTGCCGGTCGCTGTGCAGGGCAGGCCGGGTGACGCCGTTCAGGTCTGGTTCGCGCGCCGCGGGGACCCGGTCTTCACCCGTCGCCGCGACGGCGTGCTGGGCGCCGACGGGATGTACCGCACCAGCTACGTCGCCGCCGACGACCAGACCTTCTTCGCGACCAGCGGCGCAAGGGCCAGCCTGCGCCGCACGACGCGCACCAGCGCGACCACCGGTGCGGACCCGGTGCCGGCCACGGCGCGCCTGTCGCTCGCCGTGCCCCGCACGGTCGACGCCGGCTCCACCGTGCCGGTCAGCGTGTCGGGCGTCCCGGGCGCCGAGGTCGAGCTGTGGGTGCGCCGGCGCGGGTCGGTGGTGTTCAGCCGCGCCCGCGAGGGACGGATCGCTCCCGACGGCACCTGGAGCACCGGCTTCGTCGCCACCGACGACCACGAGGTCTGGGCTGCCTCCGGCGGCACCACCTCCGGCGACGCTGCGGCCCTCGCCGTCCCCGTCGTCGGTGGACCGGCCAGCGCGCCGCTCGGCGCCCAGGTGAGGCTCGCCGGCCGGGCGCGTCCGGGTGACGCCGTCGTCGTGGAGTCGCGCCGCCGCGGTGCGACCACCTTCGTCCGGCGCACCCTGACCGCCGACGCGTCCGGCTCCTTCGCGACGTCGTACGCCGCCGACGACGAGTACGAGTACCGCCCCGTCGCCGGCACCCGGATCGGCGCCCTGCACCGCACGACGGTCGCGCCGACCGTCGCCGGACCGGCTGCGGCCCGCCGCGGC
>JBKJQM010000281.1:0-3633 GCA_046594005.1 Mycobacteriales bacterium | reverse complement strand
CGTCGTCTTGCCGAGCTCGTCCATGAGCAGGATCCCGGCGTTGTTGACCAGCACGTCCACCTTGCCGAAGCGCTGCTCCCCCGCGGCCACCGCGTCGCGCCAGGCCTGCTCGTCGGTGACGTCGAGGGTCAGCGCCAGCGCGCTGTCCTCGCCGAGCTCCGCGGCAACTTCCTTGACGTCGGGCAGCACGTCGCCGAGGACGACCTTCGCGCCCTCCGCGACGAACAGCCGCGCTGCGGCCGCACCCATGCCGCGTGCCCCACCGGTGATGAGGGCGACCTTGCCGTCCAGCCGACCGGTCATGACGTCCTCCCCGTGGGCTCCGCGCCGACGACCCACATGGCGAAGAACTGCGAGCCGCCGCCGTAGGCGTGACCCATCGCGGTGCGCGCGCCGTCGACCTGGTGGTCACCGGCGGTGCCGCGCACCTGGTTGGCCGCCTCGAGGAAGCGCAGCATCCCGGAGGCACCGATCGGGTTCGACGACAGCACGCCGCCCGACATGTTGATCGGCAGGTCGCCGCCGAGCGCGGTGCTGCCGTCCTGCACGTACTTCCAGCCGGTGCCCTCGTCGGCGAACCCGAGGTTCTCGAGCCACATCGGCTCGAACCAGCTGAAGGGGACGTAGATCTCGGCGCAGTCGATCTGCCGGAACGGATCGGTGATGCCGGCCTCGGCGTAGACCGCCTTCGCGCAGGCGCGGCCGGCGTGCGGGTTGACCCGGTCACGACCGGCGCCCATGGTCGGCTCCGAGCGAAGCGCCGTGCCGTTGATCCAGGCCACCGGGCGGGAGCTCGCGTTCGCGGCCTTCTCGCTGCCGATGACCATCGCGGCCGCACCGTCCGAGGACGGGCACGTCTCGGCGTAGCGGATCGGGTCCCACAGCAGCGGCGACTCGAGGATCGACTCCAGCGTGATGTCGTCCTGGTGCAGGTGCGCATAGGGGTTCTTCAGCGCGTTGAGGCGGTCCTTGAGCACGACCTTCGCGCCCGTGTCGAGCGGCGCGTCGGACTTGCGGATGTAGCCGCGCACGATGGGCGCGAAGTAGCCGCCCGCGCCGGCGACCAGCGGCTGCGAGAAGGGGATGCGGATGGACAGCGCCCACATGGCGTTGCTCTCCGACTGCTTCTCGAAGGCGACGGTCAGCACCCGCTCGTGCACACCGGCCTGCACCAGCGACGTCGCGACGATCGCGGTGGAGCCACCGACCGAGCCCGCCGTGTGCACGCGCAGCATCGGCTTGCCGATCGCACCGAGCGCCTCGGCGAGGTACAGCTCCGGCATCATGACGCCCTCGAACATGTCGGGCGCCTTGCCGATCACGACGGCGTCGATGTCCTCCCAGGTCAGGCCCGAGTCCTCGAGCGCCCGGTCGGCCGCCTCGCGGACGAGGCCCGCGATGGACACGTCCTCCCGCTTGGCGACGTGGTGCGTCTGGCCGGTCCCCAGGACCGCTGCGCGGTTGCCACTCACTTGTCACTCTCCAGGACGCAGACGAGGTTCTGCTGCAGGCAGGGCCCGCTGGTGGCGTGCGCGAGCGCACGTGACCCTTCACCGGCGGACAGCCGGCGGGCCGCCTCGCCGATGCGGACCAGGCCCGCGACCATGACGGGGTTCGAGGCGAGCGCACCGCCGGACGGGTTGATCGAGGTCTTGGCGTCGTCCAGGCCGAGCGCCTCCATGAGGATCAGCTCCTGGTGCGAGAACGGCGCGTGCAGCTCGGCGATGTCGAACTCGCCCGTGGCGCCGGCCTTCTCACCGGCCAGCCGGGTGCTGACCGAGGTGGTCAGGTCGCGGTTGCCCAGCGCCTGGCCCTCGATGCGGTGGTCGATGCCGCGGATCCACGCCGGCCGGTCGCTCAGCTCGCGGGCCCGGTCGCCCGCGGCCAGCACCATGACGGCCGCGCCGTCGCTGATCGGCGGGCAGTCGTGCTTGCGCAGCGGGTCGGCCCAGAGCGGGGCGTCGAGCAGGGTGGCCTCGTCGACGTCGCCGGACAGCTGGGCGTGCGGGTTGCTCTGCGCGTTGCGGCGGCTGCGTGCGACGACGCGGGCGAGGTCCTTCTCGCTGACGCTGCCGCCGTCGAGCAGCGCGCGGGCCTGAAGGCCGGCGAGCGACACGGCATCCGGCCACAGCGGGCCGGTGACGTACGGGTCGAGCTGCAGCGACAGGACCCGCGGGAGGTCACCGGGCGAGCTCTTGCCGAAGGCGTAGACGAGGGCGGTGTCGACCTCGCCCGTCTGCAGCTTGATCCAGGCCTCGTAGAGCGCCCAGGCACCGTCCATCTCGACGTGCGACTCGGAGATGGGCGGCCAGGGGCCGACGGCGTCGAGTGCCGAGACGAAGGCGAACGCCTGCCCGGCCAGGTAGTCGGTGGAGCCCGAGCAGGTGAAGCCCATGTCCTGGGTCTTCAGGCCGGTGGGCTCGAGGGCCTCGCGCAGGACCGGCAGGAGGATCTCCACCTCGTTGCGGGTGTCCTCGCGACGGGCCGCGTGCTGCGCGTAGGAGACGACGGCGACCTCTCTCATCAGACGTACTCCTTGAACGAGTCGTAGTCGCGGTCCGGCTCGTCCACCGGCTCGACGTGGTCGATGTTCGCGAGGCTGAAGTCCCACTCCTCGCGGGGTTTCCAGTGCGCCTTGACGCGCATCCCCATGCGAACGTCCTCGGGCGTCGTGCCCCGGACCAGCACCATCGTGGTGGTGTCGGCGCCGTCGAACAGCACCTCGCCGGAGACGTAGGGCAGCTCGATGACCCGGTTCGCGAAGTTGACGTTGACGATGGCGAAGGTGACCAGCGTGCCGGTGTCACCGAGCTTCACCGCCTCGGCGAACTCGACGCCGCACATCGGGCAGCCCCCGCGCGGCGGGAAGTACACCTTGGTGCAGCTCGGGCAGCGCCGGCCGTTGACCTCGCCCGCCTTGATGTCGCGCAGGAAGTCGCTGGTCGCCTTGCCCGGCGTGTAGCGGTACTCCAGCCGGATCGGCGTGACGACCCCCGTCACGGGGGCCTGTGCGTCCGTCATGCGGTCCCTCCCGCGGGCTCGAAGCAGGCGATGTCCTGGATGGCGCCGGTGGTCTCGGCCGCCCAGCGCACACGCACCCGCATCCCGGTGGACACGTCGCCCTGCGGCGCGTCGAGCGCGTGGAGCATCGGGGTGTCCGCGCCGTCCAGGGTGACGAGCGCCCAGGCGAAGGGCTGGTCCAGCGGCTGCCCCAGGCGCGGCACCGGGTTCCAGGCCCACGTGGTGATGACGCCCTCGGCGGCGACCTCGACGAGCTCCCCGGCCACGACCGGCGCGGACGTCTTCGGGTCGTACTCCGGCGGCGGGACGACGACGCGACCCGCGCTGTCCTTCGCACCGAGCACCTTGCGGTCGCGTAGCCCGGTGAGGAACGCGCCCACGACCGGTCCGGTCGAGCGCGTGTAGGCGAACTCCATGACGTGCGGTGCGCTGAGCACCTCTTCTTCGGTCACTGCAGCCTCCTCAGACCAGCTGGGACGTGCGTCCGGCCCAGTACGGGTCGCGGAGCTGCCGCTTGAGCAGCTTGCCGGTGGCGGTGCGCGGGAAGTCCTCGAGGAAGTCGATGGACCGCGGCACCTTGTACTTCGCGAGGTGGTCGGTGCACCAGGCGAT
>JBKJQM010000503.1:0-5418 GCA_046594005.1 Mycobacteriales bacterium | reverse complement strand
GCCGGAGCGGTCGGTCGAGCTGCCGGAGCACCGCGAGGTGGCGCGCCGGGCTGCCGCCGGGGCGACGGTGCTCCTCACCAACGACGGCACCCTGCCGCTGGCCGAGGGCGGGACGGTCGCGCTGATCGGGCCGCTGGCCGCCCGCGCCCACCTCATGGGCGGCGGCTCGGCGCAGCTGCGACCGCACCGGTCGCCGTCGCTGCACGAGGTCCTCGCACCGCGATTCGGTGAGCGGCTGGTGCTCGAGAGGGGCTGCGACATCGACAAGACGGTGCGGGCGCTGCGCGTGCCGGGCACAGTCGTCGAGCTGTTCGCGAGCGACGACCGCACCGGACCGGTGCACAGCACGAGCGAGCGAGATGACCTGCGGCTGCTGTGGTTCGGATCTCCGGAGGAGGGACTGGACGAGAACGCCTTCTCGCTGCGTGCAACGGCCACGCTGCGCGTGCAGGACACCGGGCGGCACCTGTTCACCCTGGTGCAGGCGGGCCGGGCGCGGCTGCTCGTCGACGGGCAGGTCGTCCTCGACGGCGTCACCGACCCGGCGCCGGGCGGTGGCACCGAGCTGTTCGGGCTCGGCAGCGCCGAGCTGCGCGCGGAGGTGGACCTCGTCGCGGGTCAAGACGTCGAGCTGGTCGTGGAGCACTCGGCCCGCGGCTCGATCATCCTGCACGGGGTGGTGATCGGGCACCGCCCGCCGGCGCCCGTCGACCCGATCGGAGCGGCAGTTGCCGCGGCCCGCGCCGCAGACGTCGCCGTCGTCGTGGTGGGCACCAGCGAGGAGTGGGAGAGCGAGGGCCACGACCGCGCGACGATGGACCTGCCGGGGGACCAGGACGAGCTGGTGCGCCGCGTCTGCGCCGCCAACCCGCGCACCGTGGTCGTGGTGTGCGCCGGCGCTCCGGTCTCCATGCCGTGGGCCTCGGACGCTGCTGCTGTGCTGGTCCCGTGGCTCGGGGGCCAGGAGGTGTCGTACGCGCTCGACGACGTGCTGTTCGGCCGCAGCGAGCCCGGTGGCCGGCTGCCCGTCACCCAGCCGGAGCGCATCGAGCACACCCCCGCGTACGGCAGCTGGCCGGGTGCCAACGACGAGAGCATCTATGCCGAAGGGCTTCTCGTCGGCTACCGCTGGTACACGACACGCCGGCTGCCGGTCCGCTTCCCCTTCGGGCACGGCGGCTCCTACACGAGCTTCGCGTGGAGCGACGCGCAGCTGTCGAGCACCACCTTCACCCCCGGCGAGGAGGTCGCGGTGCGCGTCACCGTCACGAACACGGGCGACCGCCCAGGGTCGGACGTGGTGCAGGTGTACGTCGAGCCCGGCCCCGCACGGCTTCCGCGACCGCGGAGGGAGCTGCGCGGGTTCGCCAAGCTCGAGCTCGACCCGGGGGAGTCGCGCGTGGTCGAGGTCGTCCTCGGCGACCGGGCCTTCGCCACCTGGGACCGGGGCGCCCCGGACAGCGCTGCCGTGCGGGCCCGCGTCGGTGACGGCGCCCTCGTGCCGGCCGAGCAGGGACCTGTGCCGCGGGCCGAGAAGGGCTGGTACGTCGACGAAGGCCCCGTCTCGGTGCTCGTCGCCCGGTCCTGCGAGGACGTCGTCCACGTGCTGACGCTGGAGGTCCGTGGCTCCTGACCCGGTGCCTCTGCCCCGGGCAGCTGCCCTTTCGCTACGGCGACCGTCGGGACTCGAGGTCGAGCAAGAACTGCTTCGCGGGCAGCCCGCCGGCGTAGCCGGTCAGGGAGCCGTCGGCGCCCACCACGCGGTGGCATGGCACGACGAGGCACCACGGGTTGCGGCCGTTGGCGGCTCCCACCGCACGCACGGCCGTGGGGCGGCCCACGGCCTGCGCGAGCTCGCCGTACGTCACCGTCGCGCCGTACGGCACCTGCTGGAGCGCGCTCCAGACCTCTGCCTGGAAGGGCGTCCCGAGGGATGCGAGCGGCAGGTCGAAGCCGACGAGATCGCCTGCCAGGTAGGCCGTCAGCTGCTCCCGGACAGCGGGAAGGGTCCGGTCGTCCCGCGGCCCGAGGTGCTCGTCGGAAGGGCGGTGCCGCTGCCGGTCCAGGTAGACCCCGGCCAGCGCGTCGTCCTGCGCGACGATGGTGATCGGTCCGAGCGGGCTGTCGACGACGGTGTGGGTCCTCATGGGCTGTCCTCGGTCGGGAGGTGGTTGACGGGGTGGTCGCCGACCGCCCAGAGGTGCTGGACGGCGTAGGCGCGGTAGGGCGCCCACCGCTCGGCGCGGTGCAGCAGCTCGCGCCCCTCGCCCAGGCCGAGGGCGCGGGCCGACAGCAGGACGCCGAGGTCGGTCGGCAGGAACGCGTCCGGGTCGCCGAGCCCCCGCATGGCGACGACGTCGGCGGTCCACGGGCCGATGCCCGGCAGGGCGAGCAGCTGCTCGCGGGCCCGCGCGCGATCGGCCCCCGGGTCGAGGTCGACATCCCCGTCGGCGAGCGCCCGGGCCAGTCCCAGCACCGTCGCGCGACGGGTCCGCGGCAGGCGCAGCACCTCCGGGTCCACCGCGGCCACGGCCTCGGGCGTCGGCCAGAGCCGGCTCAGACCGCCCTCGGGGTCCTCGATCCTCTCGCCGGCGGCCGCCGCCAACCGGGCGCCGTGGGTGCGTGCCGCGGCCGTGCTGACCTGCTGGCCGAGCACCGCGCGCACGGCGAGCTCGCTCTCGTCGACGGTGCGGGGGACGCGGCGTCCGGGGGCCTTGGCGACCCACGGTGCGAGGACGTCGTCCTCGGCCAGCAGGGCGTCGGCGGCGACCGGGTCGGCGTCGAGGTCGAGCAGTCGCCGGCAGCGGGCGACCGCGGGCGCGAGGTCGCGCAGGTCGGTCAGCGACAGCCGACAGCCGATGTGGGTCGGGTGCGGGGTGAGCGCGACGATCCCGGTCCCGTGCGGCAGCCGCAGCGTCCGGCGGTAGGCCCCGCCCCGCCACTCCTCGACACCCGGGATCGCGGTGGCGGCGAGGTGGCCGAACAGGCTGTCCGGCCACAGTGGCGCACGGAAGGGCAGCCGCAGCTCGAGAGTGCCTGTACCGCCGGAAGTTCCGGCACCGCGGGTCCGCAGCTCGCCGGGGCTCACGGCGAAGACCTCGCGAAGCGTGTCGTTGAACTGCCGGACACTGCCGAAGCCTGCGGCGAAGGCCACGTCGGCCAGGGGGAGGGCTGTCGTCTCGACGAGGGTGCGCGCGGTCTGCGCGCGCTGTGCACGAGCCAGGGCGAGCGGTCCGGCCCCGAGCTCGGCGACCAGCGCCCGCTCGAGCTGCCGCCGGCTGTAGCCGAGCCGGGACGCCAGGCCGGGTACGCCCTCCCGGTCGACGACGCCGTCGGAGATGAGCCGCATCGCGCGCGCCGCGAGGTCGGACCGCCCGTCCCAGGCGGGGGTTCCGGGGGAGGCGTCCGGCCGGCAGCGCTTGCACGCCCGCAGCCCGGCCGCCTGCGCGGCGGCCGCCGACGGGTGGAAGCGGACGTTCCGGCGGTGCGGCGTCCGGGCCGGGCAGCTCGGCCGGCAGTAGATGCCGGTCGTGAGCACGCCGAGCACGAACCAGCCGTCGAAGCGGGCGTCCTGCCCCTGCACCGCGCGCCACCAGCGCTCCTCGTCCACGCGCCCATCCTGCGGGTCGCGGCGGCGGGTGTCTGGCGGGATCGCGACACGGCAGTCCGCCGCTCGCGCCCCCTGCGGACCTACGCGCCGAGCCGCCCCCGCTGCCGCAGCCCGGGCTGACCGAGGTCGGCCCGCCGCCCGTCCGCCTGGCCGGCGGCGTGCGCCCGGTCGCTCACCGACGTGCGCCCGGACCACGGCCCGCGCCAGGACCCGCGGGCCTCGGAGGTGCTGGCGTAGAAGTCCTGCACCCGCTCGGCCTTCGCCCGCAGGACGAGCGCCGCCGACGTCGAGGCCTCGGGCACGGCTGTCGTCTCCACCGCGCGGTCCCGGGCTGCCTGCAGGCGCTCGCCGACCGCCGTCACCCAGCCGTCGTAGAACGACAGCCGCCAGGTCTGGCCGGCCACTCCGGCGGCGCGGTGCTCGCCGGCGTCCATCCGGCGCTGGGCCGCCGCGGTCATCTGCACCGCCAGGGACGCCCAGAGCCGCTCGACGACCTCGAGGTCGGCGCGGTGGCCGAACCCGAGGACGTAGGTGCTGTCGTGCGCGACGTTCACCAGCACGTCGTTGGCGCGGGCCACCGCCGAGTAGAGGAGCACCCGGTGGCGGTTGCCGCGCTTGCCGCGCGCCCCGACCTCGACCCGCTCCTGCACCAGCGGCTCCGCCGTGCCGCGGGCGGCGCGGTCCCGCTGACGGGTGCGGGCCAGCTCGAGGTCGACCGCGTGCTCGGTCGCCAGGGCCTGCGCCCGCTCGACGAAGGCCGCGGCCTCGTGCTCGTTGTCGGTGCCCTCGGCCTGGGCCAGCAGCTTGCCGATGCGGTCCACCAGCCGGTCGGTCCCCGGCCCCTTCGTCACAGGACCCCCACCTCCACCCCGATCTCCCCGTAGTCGACCCGCAGCGCGAACGCCGCCTCGGGCCCGAGCGCCGCCTCCACCAGCAGCAGCACCAGCGCGGGGAACGGCGCGCGGTGGCCGTGCGCCCGCCCGGTCGTGCCGCCGACGTGGTGCGCGAGCTCGTGCAGCAGCACCGCCTCGCGCAGCGCCCACGGCTCGCCGTGCTCGGGCACCGGCAGCGCGATCGTGCCCGGAGGCTCCCAGTGGGCCGCCCGCACCCCCCGCCGGGTCCGCAGCGTCGGCGGGAGCACCTCGCCGACGACCGCGACGACGGACGGCAGGGCCAGGACGCGGGCCGCGTACGCCCCCGCCGCCTCCAGCGACCCCAGCCGCCGCTCGGCAGGCAGCAGCACCCGACTGCCCGCGACGGTGGCGCTGGCCGCGCCGCGCCGGGCCGCGTCGAGGCGGTCGGCCCAGGAGTCCTCCGCGCGGTAGACCCGGGAGCGCTGGGCGTCCCGGGGAGCTGCGGCGGTCACGCCGAGGACGCTAGGCGACCGTCCTGACACCCGCGCCGCCCGACCGCGACCTGTGGACGGACCGGGACGAGAGGGGTCGTCCCCTCCTCCACGTGAGCAGTGTCACGGTTCTGTGACGGAGGTTTGACGGGGTGTCACGAGTTCGTCATGCAATCCTGTGTGCACACACAAGCGCCTGACCGCTCGCCGAGTCCCGCCCACGGTCATCAAGGCGCCCCACCGAACTTCCCGGGCGGGAGCGGGGGACCCAGGTCTCCACGGTCCGCAGCGATGCGGTCCTCGGGGCGAAGTGCACCTCACGGTGCGCCGGCCACTCCCACGGCCGAGCCCGACAGCTCACCTCGTAGGCGTGTGAGAGGGCCCAGTTCCGCATGCTGTCCACCAGGCACGCCAAGCACGCCAAGCCCGCGCTCCACCCGACGCGGACGACCCTGAGCACCGG
>JBKJQM010000476.1:0-6695 GCA_046594005.1 Mycobacteriales bacterium | reverse complement strand
TCCTCGTCGCCGACGCCCTCGCCGGCCGGCCTGGTCGTACCCGCGCTGGTTGCTGGCTGCTCGCTCATGGGGTTCCTCTCGGGGCAGGGTGTCCGTCCCGTCGAGCCCTACCCACCTCGCGCGCGGCGCACCAGTGATCGAGGTCGCAGCGTGGCCCTCTGCGGGGGCTGGCGGGGATCACACCGGCAGGCGCGCGACCGGTCCGCTGGCTACGCTGGACCCGTGCTGAAGCGCTTCGTCACGCCGCGTTGGCTGGGCTGGCACGCCCTGCTCGTCGTGGCGGTGCTGCTGCTCGCGCGCATCGGGACCTGGCAGTGGGACAAGGGCGGCTCGGACGGCCGCGCGTGGCAGCACTACGGCTACGCCGTCCAGTGGTTCCTGTTCGCGGTCTTCGCGGTCTTCCTCTGGGGCAAGCTCGTCCTTGACGAGGTCGACCCGGGCCGGGTCGAGGTGCGCAGGTCCGCAGCCGACGCGCCGCCTCCCGTGGTGCAGCGCGCCGCACCTCCGCCGGCCGACGACGAGGACGACGAGCTCGCGGCGTACAACCGCCACCTCGCCGAGCTCGCCCGGCTGGCCGAGAGCGACCGGTGAAGGGCGCCCTGCAGCGCTACCGCGTGATGGCCAACGTGGTGGGCGTCGTGCTGGTCGTCTTCATCCTCATCGCGGTACCGCTGCGCTACCTCGGCGGGCACCCGCGGATGTCGCAGACGATCAGCCCGATCCACGGCTTCCTCTACATGGTCTACCTCGGCGTCACCGTGGACCTGGCGCGACGGGCTAGGTGGTCGGTTGGCCGTACCGCGCTTGTCGGGCTCGCCGGCACCGTGCCGTTCCTGTCGTTCTTCGTCGAGCACCGCATGACCCGCACGGTGCGCGCCGAGACGGCAGCCGGTTAGATCCCGAGCAGCCGGCCGCAGCCGGCGACGACGTGCGGGTCGCGGCTGACGCCGTAGGAGAAGCACCGGTCGCTGTCCTCGCAGCCCGGGGTCCGCAGGTCGGTCGCGGCCATCACGTAGGGCTCGGGTCCCGGCAGGACCACCACCCACTCGTCGACGAGCGGGTCGTCCTCGGGCAGGTCGACGCCGACCACGCCGGGTGCCAGCCAGCTCTGCAGGCCGCGGGCGTGCAGCCGGGCCTCGGCCCCGCGGGCTGCCAGCGCCGCATACACCTCACGGGTGAGGTCGGAGAGGTGCCGGGCGTCCTGCAGGGCCGCGGCGACGGCGACCGGGGGGTGCTCCAGCGCGGCCCGCTCCAGTCGGCGGGTCAGGACCACGAGCTCGGCCTTGGTGGCGTCCTGGACCTCCACCGACTGCCGGACCAGCTCGAAGGGCGTCACGACGACCACCCTTCCCTAGAAGGCGTGACCTCAGCCCAGCAGGGCGGTGCGGGCGCCCGCGACGTCGCTGCCGGCCCGCAGCAGGCGGCGTGCCTTCCCGACCGACCGGGGGGAGTCCAGGACCACGACCCCCAGCAGCCGGTCGCCGTCGGTGTGCAGCGCGACCAGGCCGCCCTCGCCGACGGGGTGCACCTCGGTCTCGGTGTCGGCCGCGACCTCGCCGAGCGCCTGCAGCGAGGAGGCGTACTGGTCGCTCCAGAAGTACGGCACCCCCGCGTGCGGCTCCGGTTCGGGCACGTCGAGGTTGGTCGCGACGGTCGCGGCCTGCTCGACGGTGGTCATCCAGTGCTCGACGCGTCGCTGGCGACCGGTCGCGTCGGTCCAGGCGGCGGCGTCGCCGACGGCCCAGACGTCCGGGGCCGAGGCCCTCCCGAACCGGTCGCAGAGCACGGCGCCGTCCGGCCCGAGGTCCACCCCCGACCCGGCCAGCCACCCGGTGCGCGGCACCACGCCCAGGCCGACCAGGACGACACGCGCCGTCAGCTCGGTCCCGTCGGACAGCGCCAGGCCCTCGACGCGCGCCTCGCCGAGGACCTGCTGCACGGACGTGCTCACGTGCAGCCGTACGCCGTTCTCCTCGTGCAGCGCGGCGATCCGGCCGGCCACCTGCGGCCCGAGGACCCGCACCAGCGGCCCGGGCAGCAGCTCGACCAGGTCGACCTCCGCGCCCAGGGACCGCGCGCTGGCCGCGGCCTCGCAGCCGATGAAGCCACCGCCGACGACGGCCAGCGTGCGGTGCTCCAGCACCTCGGCGCGCAGCCGCAGGGCGTCGGCGTGCGTGCGCAGGACGTGCATCCCCGGCAGGTCGGGTGCGCCGGGCAGCCGCCGGGGCTGCGAGCCGGGGGACAGCACCAGCCGCCCGTACGCCAGCGACGTCCCGTCGTCCAGCTCGAGCGTGCGGGCGGCGGTGTCGAGGCCGAGGGCGGCGCGACCCAGCCGCAGGTCCACGTCGAGCTCGGCGTAGTCCTCCACCTCGCGCAGGTGCGGCACCGCGTCTGTTTCGCCGCGCAGGACCTCCTTGGACAGGGGCGGCCGGTCGTACGGGTGCTCGAGCTCGTCCCCGACGAGGACGAGTGGCCCGGTGTGCCCGCCACGACGCAGCTCCTCGACGGTGCGCAGCCCGCCCAGTCCTGCCCCGACGACGACGGTGGGCTCTGTCATGGGCGGAGCCTGCCAGAACAGCTGCCCTGTGGACGACGCCCGCGGGGCACGTCTGCTCGGCGACGATGAGCCGGTGGAGCTCCTGCGCGCGGCGCCGCCGCCGACCGTCTTCCTGCCGTCTCGGCCGCGCGTCCCCGGGGCCGACCAGGTCGAGGTCGTGCTGCGCCTCATGGACGACGTCCTGGTCGTCGTCGCCTACAGCAGCCTGGAGACCCTGGTCGGCGCGTGCGGCGAGTCGCAGCCGTGGGTCGCGATGCGCGCCGAGGACGTGGACGACCTCCGCGAGACGTGGGCCGCGGCGGCCGTGCTGCTCGACCCGGTCCTCGAGGAGGTCTCGTGAGGCTGGAGGTGGCGCCGCCGGCGCTCACGTCCGCTGCCCGCGCCTGCGACGAGGGGACGGCCACTACGGCGGGCGTGCTCGCCTCGATGCGCGGCGCCGGGGTGCCGGACACCGGCCGCGGCGACAGCCGGGCAGCCGTCGCCGCGGTGCTGGACCGCCTCGACCGGGCGCTCGTCGGGCTCGGCACGGCCCTGGCCGCCGACGCCGACGCCCTGCGCGCGGGCGCCGCGACCTACCTGCACACCGACGCCCGGGTCGTCCCCGGGAGGTCGCGGTGATCGTGCGCGGCGACGTGGACGCCTGCGGCGCGCTGGGCCTGCTCCTGCAGCGCGCCGCAGCCGGCACGGGGGACGCCGCTGCCCGGCTGGCCGCCGCCCGCACCGCCACCGGCTCGTGGACGGGAGCCGCGGCCGACCGCTGGCGCACCGCCGAGGCCGCCCAGTCCGCGGCGGCCGACGACCTGGCGCGGGCGCTGCTGGCCGCAGGCTCGGCGCTGACGGCGTTCGCCGCGGCCCTGGCCGACGCGCAGGACCTCGCGGCCCGCGCTACCGCCCAGGCGGTGGCCGCCGGGCTGGTCCTCGACGGCCTCGGCGGCGTCGCCCCGGTGCCGGTCCCGTACGGGCCGTTCGCGGTCCCGGAGCAGGAGCAGGCGGCACGCCGCGCCGCCCAGCAGGTCGAGGCACGTACCGACGTGCTGCGGACGGTCGCGGCGGCGCGCGAGGCGGAGCGGCTCGCGCACGAGCAGCTGCTTCGTGACCTGCGCGCCCTCGACGGCGGCCGGCACGTGGCCGGTCCGGTCGGCGCCCCGCGTGGGCCGCACCTCCCGCCGCCCGGCTGGACCGACCTGCTCGACCTGGCCCACGGCCTCGTGCTGGTGCCCGGGGAGGCGTACGACCGGGCGACGGCCGTGGCCCGCGCACGCGGGGACCTCGCTCGGCAGCTCAAGGTGGCCGCCCGCTCCGGTACGCCCGCCGAGCGGGCACTGGCCCGGAAGGAGTGGCGGGCCGCACTCCGGGACCTGCGGGCGGCCCGCGCCGCGGCCGCCTCGCACGCGCTGGCGCACACCCGGCTCCACCCGGTCAGCGGCTGGCTCCGGACAGCGGACGGGCCGCTGGCTCAGCGACTGGGCATGGCCCGCAGCGTGCCGCTGGTCTCCCTCGCGCTCGCCGGCGTCGGCACCGGCCTGGACGTGCGCGGTGGCATGGCCCCCACCACCGCCGTGGTGAAGAACGCCGCCGGCACCGGCGCGGGCATCGCGGCGGGCTCCTTCGCCACCGGGCTCGCCGCGACCGCGATGACGGGTGGCGCCGTCGCGGCGGCCCCGGTGCTGGTCGGCGTCGCCGCCGGGGCGGTCGTGGGCTACGGCGTCGGCTGGGTCGTCGGCGAGTACGGGGAGGATGCCTGGGACGGGATCGGCCACATCTGCAGCGGCGCGACCGACCTGACCGGCCGGGTGTGGGGGAGGTTGACCGGATGAGGAAGACCGCGCAGTGGGCGCCGCCGGGGATGCCGCCCGCGACCTCCCGGGCGCAGCACAGCCGCACCTTCGCGCTGCAGGCTGCGCTCGGGCTTCTCGGCATCGGCGGCGGCTACGCCTACCTGCGCGGCGTGCGCGACGACCTCCCGTTGATCCTCGGCCTCGGTGCCTTCCTCGGTGCCCTCGCGGTGGTGGCGGCGGTCCAGGCCCGCACGGAGCTGTCCGCCGGGCCGGGCTGGTTGGCCACGCGCGGCCTGCTCGGTCACCGCTGGGTGCGGACCGACCAGCTCACGAAGGTCACCGTCAGCCGCTCGGGCGGCGACCACGTCGTCGTCCTGCGTGACGGCAGGCGAGGGTCCGTCGGGGTGATGCTGTCCGACCTGCTGATGGAGCCGACGCTCAGCCGTCAGGTCATGCGGGACGCCCGCAGGGCCGCCGACGCCGGCGCCCGGTTCAGCGCGGACGCGCGCGTGCTGCTGCTCGGTGAGTGAGGGCGGCACGGCCGGCCGACCCGATCGGGTGAAACCGGACCTACTGCGCCGGTTGCCCTCCTCCCGGTGGGTCTGCGTGCCGAAGTCGATGGGGACGACCACCGGAAGGACTGCACATGAGACGCATCGGGACCATCGAGGCGCGCCTCGTGCTGCTCACCGTCACGGCTGGGGTAGCCATCTCCGCCGTCGGCGGCACCGCCGTCACCTCGCTGCGCGGCATGTCGCAGGACAGCACCCGCCTCTCTGACGTGCAGAGCGTCCTGAGCAGGCACCAGGACGCGGACATGATGCACGACGCCCTGCGCAGCGACGTGCTGGCCGCTGTTCCCGCGGCCGTCCCTGACCGCGCCGCGGCGTTGCTGCAGACCTCCCGTGACGCCCAGCAGCTCCGGTCCGACATGGCTGCCAACGCCGAGCTGGTGGCCGCGCTCGACGACGACGCGCTCACCCAGCAGTTCCGCGCGACCGTCCCCTTTCTCGACGCCTACGCCCTGTCCGCAGAGCGACTGGTCGCGCTGTCCGGTGACCCGAAGGCGGCACAGGCGGCGCTTCAGGGCTTCTCCACCGACTTCGCGCAGGCCCGGGACCAGATGGCCCTTCTGACCGACCGGCTGCGCGCCCACGCGGCCCGCGCCGACGCTGCCTCAACGGCGACCGCCACCCGCGTGCAGCGGCGGACCGCCGCCGTGGCCGCCGCCGCCATGCTGCTGATGCTGGGATTCGCAGGGGCGGTGCGGCGCAGCGTCCGCCAGAGCCTCCGGCAGAAGGAGGCCGCCGAGCAGGCGGTGCTCGAGGCCAAGCGGACGCTCGAGCACGAGGCCGGTCGCGAGCGCTTCACCTCGACCCTGAAGGACGCCTTCGACATGGCGGTCGACGAGGTCGAGGCGACCGACGTCGTCCGCCGCACGGTGCGCGAGGTGGTGCCCGGCACCCGCGCGGAGCTGCTGCTCGCGGACAACAGCCGGGCTCACCTGACCCGCGTCGTCGAGGAGCCCATGGGCGAGGCGCCCGGGTGCGGCGTGGTGTCCCCGAGCGAGTGCATCGCGGTGCGCCGCGGACGTACGGCGACCTTCGACTCCGCCGACGGGATCGGCGCCTGCCCGAAGCTCGTCGGCCGGGCCGACATCGGCCACGCCGTCTGCTCCCCGGTGACCTTCCTGGGTGAGGGCCTCGGCGTGCTGCACGTGGTCGCCCCCAAGGGGGAGGTGGTGGACGCCGACGCGGTACGCGCCCTCGGCGTCACCGCCGACGAGACTGGCAGCCGGATGGGGACGCTGCGCGCCTTCGCCCGCAGCCAGCTGCAGGCCAACACCGACGGACTGACGGGACTGCTCAACCGGCGTACCGCTGAGGACCGCATCGCCGCGCTGCAGCGGTCGGGGCACTCCTTCGCCGTGGCGATGTGCGACCTCGACCACTTCAAGACCATCAACGACACGTTCGGACACGAGGCCGGCGACCGGGCGCTGCGCGTGTTCTCCGCGACGCTGCGCACCGTCATGCGCAGCCACGACGTCGTCGCGCGCTACGGCGGTGAGGAGTTCTTGCTGGTGATGCCGGACTGCTCGGCGCAGGCCGCCCAGGACGTGCTCGACCGGGTGCGCAGCGAGCTCGAGCTGAGCCTGCTGGGCGGCGGCGTGCCCGCCTTCACGGCGAGCTTCGGCCTGACCGTCGCGACGCCGGACCGGCCGTTCGAGGAGGCCCTGCGAGTCGCCGACACGGCGCTGCTGCGGGCCAAGGCGGAGGGCCGCAACCGCACCGTCGTGGCGGGCGTGGGGGACGCGCCGCTGCAGCAGGTCTGACCGGACCACCGCGAGCGGGTCAGCG
>JBKJQM010000284.1:0-8346 GCA_046594005.1 Mycobacteriales bacterium | reverse complement strand
CTCCTGCGCACCGAGACCGAGGGCAACCCCTTCTTCGTCGGCGAGGTCCTCCGGCACCTCGTGGAGTCCGGCGTCGTGCGCCGCGTCGACGACCGCTGGCTGGTGCCGGACGCCCTCGACCTCGACATCCCCGAGGGCGTGCGGGACGTCGTCGGCCGGCGCGTCTCGCGGCTGAGCGCGGACGCCAACCGGGTGCTGACGGTGGCCGCCGTCGTCGGGCGGGAGGCGTCGATCGACGTGCTGTCCGGGGTCAGCGGACTGGACGAGGACGCGGTGTGCGAGGCGCTCGACGAGGGCGTCCGGGCGCGCCTGCTGCACGAGACGCAGGCCGACCACTACCGCTTCAGCCACGCGCTGGTACGCACCACGCTGTACGAGGAGCTCTCGGCAACCCGACGTCGCCGGGCGCACCGGCAGGTCGCCGACGTCCTCGAGAGGCTGCACCCGGAGGACGTGGCCAGCCTGGCCCACCACCTGCTCGAAGCGGGGCCCGACGGCGGCAGCGCGCACCGTGCCGTGCACTACGCGCTCGCTGCGGGTCAGCAGGCTCTGGACGGGCGCGCACCCGCAGACGCGGAGGTGTGGTTCCGGCACGCGATCGACCTGCTCGAGGACCACTCGTCAGCGGACGACCCGGTCTCGCTCACCGCAGCGCTCGGACTCGGCCAGGCCCAGCACGACCGGGGCGACCCGGCCTACCGCGAGACGCTGCTCGAGGTGTCGCGTCGGGCGCACGACGCGGGAGCCGACGACGTCCTCGTGACCGCGGTGCTCACCAACCAGCGCGGCTACGCGTCTCTCATCGGCAGCATCGACACCGACCGGGTGGACCTGGTCGAGCGGGCCCTGGAGCGCGTCGGCCCCGCGCCGTCACCGCGCCGGGCCCGCCTGCTCGCCCTGCTGTCGAGCGAGCTGGTCTACGGGGAGGCGCGGCGCTCACGGGAGCTGGCGGCCGAGGCGGTCGCGCTGGCCCGGGAGCTGGGCGACGAGCCGGCGCTCGCCGCCGTCCTGACGCACGTGCTTGCGCCGTCGTACGACCCGGCCGACCTCGACGGCTGGACGGCTCTGATCGCCGAAGCAGCGCGGCTCGCGGATGCACTCGGCGATCCGGCCATGATCACCTTCACCCGGCTGTTCTGGATCGCTGCGGACCTCGCCGCCGGCGACGTGAGCGCGGCGCGCCGGCACCAGCAGGAGATGCTCGCCGCCTCGCGCGCCGCCTCGCCGGGGGTCCAGTGGGCGGCCCGGGCGCAGGCCATCCGGTTCGTCGTCGCCGAGCAGCCACCCGCGGCGGCGGATGCGGAGAACGACGCGTGCCTCGCGCTCGGGCAGGCCGCCGGTGAGCCGGACGTCCTCAGCTGGTGGGCGTCGACCGCGGCGGCGACCACCCTGGTGCGCGACTACCGGATCAGCCTGCTCGCGGACGCGGCGGCCGCCCTCGCCGACGAGTACCAGGGCGCGCTGGCCTGGCGGTGCACGGCGGCGCTGGCGCTGGCCGACCGGGGCGACCACGAGGCTGCACTGGCCATGGTCCAGCGCTACCGGCTGATCCCTCGCCTGGTCCTGGAGGAGCTCCTCCCCTACGCGGGGCCGTTGATGCTGGCGCGCATCGCCTTCCGCTGCAGGTCGACCGACCTGGCGGCCGCGGCCGAGCAGGCGTTGGCGCCCCACCGGACGCGGTGGGCGCACTTCTACACCGGCATCAACGGACCCGTAGCAGTTCCGCTGGGACTGTGCGCCTCCGTGCTCGGGCGTCACGACGAAGCTGTCGCTCTGCTCGAGGACGCCGTGGATCAGGTGCGGGCCGCGCAGCTGCCGGTGCTGCTGCTCCCGCACGAGCTGGACCTCGCTGCCGTCCTGGTCCGGCGCGGCACCGCGGCCGACCGGGCGCGCGTGGGGGTGCTGTGCCGCGACGTCGCCGGCCGTGCCGACGAGCTGGGCTGCACCGGCGTCGCGGCGGAGGCGCGCGGGCTGCTCGACGGCCACGCCTCGGCCTAGGGTCCGGCTCGTAGAGGACTACGAGGTGTCCGTGGACTGCCGCTCGTGCACGTCCACGGGACGCCGTGCTCGCGGCTGGATATCCACGTGTTCGACGCGGCGGCCCGCCGGCACGCCGTGCGTGCGCGCCTTCGCCCTGGCACCGCGGCAGTGGCCGGGGAGCGGGTGCACGGGGTCAGGGTGATGTCCGGCGCTGGGCCCTTCCAGCAGCTGCCGCAGCTGGTCGAGAGCCTCGACGACGGCGACCGCGCGGCACTGCAGGCCCTCCCCCACCATCCGATGCTCGCGGCGCAGCGCTTCGCCGCGGGGTTCGCGCCGCTGCGCGAGCTCTGCTCGGACCCGGAGCAGTCACCGACCGCTGGCTCGCGGACCACCTGCCGGACGCGCACTACGTGGAACGGCTTGCAGCCGGGCACTTCTCGTACGTCACGCACATCGACGAGGAACTGCAGGTCCTCATGTCCTGAGCCGCGGCGGCAGCCCGCCGCTCGCCGCCCCGGTCATCGGAGAAGCGGGCTCACCAGCGGCTGAGTTCGGCAGCAAGCCCAGAAAGCAGTTGGTGATCTCGAGACGTCGGCGGCAGCCGTCCGGGTATGCGGATCAGCGAGAACCGGCATTAGCCAGGCATTAGCCATGCTCACCGAGTACCGCTGCTGTCCGCCTGTTCGTGGCCACGGTTGCCGGTGTCAGGCTGTCGTGTGCGCGATGACGAACTGAGTCTTGCGCCGCTCCTTCCGGTGCTTCTGATGCTGTCTTCGTCGGCGGACTTCTACGTGTCCGCGGCGGTCGAACCGAGGGCGGCGACGGCCGCTTCGGCAGAGACGGCGTTCCAGAGCCATCGGCGGTGCATCGGGCTGCGCTGCGCAGCGGCGACCGTAGCTCGCCACCATTCCGGGCCCATGACCTCCTCGGTCACGCGAGCTTCACGCGGCAGGGCGGCGCGCGTCTGCAGGCACAAAGCCAGTCCCGCCTCGATGGGTTCTCTCCCTAGGCGTCGGCGCACGCGACCGGCCAGGGCGCCAGCCCGACTGCCGGTGGGCATGGGGTGCACAACTGCCGCCCGTGCTGCCGCGACGACACCTGTGGTGTCTGCGGCGAGAGCCTGCTCGAAGGCGCCTCCTGTCCTGCGGTCCTCCTGGGGCAGTCCGAGCAAGACGGGGATGACGCGTGGATCGGTGAAGGCGGGGACGCTCCCTGTCCAGCTGGTCGTGGGTCGGGTGCGTTCGAGCCAGCTGCGCATCCGACCGCGCAGGTAGAACAGGTCGAGCAGCGCGGCGTCGTCACCTGCGAGGGGCCGGAGCCGCTGCAGCGTGTGATCCACGCGCTCCTTGAGCAGCCCGCCAGCTTGCGGACCCATCTGCTGCGACACCCACGCCGTCAGGAGGCTGTGAGGATCGTCGGTCCCCTGCGGCCAGTAGAAGGCTCGGCCTGTCTCGCCACCAGATCCGGAAAGCAGCGGACCCCTGATTGGAGGCCAGATCAGCTCCGGCCCGACGACGTTCCAGCCCATGTCCAGACCCTCGGTCCAGGCTGTCATCGCGAGCAGCTTGCTCCCTGGGTCGCTCGCCGGTGCTTGCTCCGCCGGGTAGGCGCGGTGGTGCTGCCATCCCAGTGACTCGGCCCCAGCCTGTGCCCCGATGACGTCAGGGGACGACGGTGGGCCGATGGTGACCGTCGGCAGTCCCAGTCGCGCCTCGGCCAGGCAGGAGGCGACGAGCAGGCTGTCCCGGCCCGCCGTGAGAGCCAGCATCACGCCGGGAAGCCGACCGGGACCGGTCAGCGACTCAGCAAGCACCCGCCGCAAGTCCCGCGGACCAGCGGACATGGAAGGGGACATGCGCTCATGGACCGGCCACCACGAGGTAGTGCCCGCCTCCGTGGTGACGGTGGCTTCCTCGACGAGCGTCACGTCGTGCAACAGTTCGTCGTCACCCAAGACGTAGTCGAAGACGATGAGCTCGGGCAACACGTCCAGGCGCGGACGTGGCGTGACGCCTGCAGCGTCGAGTACGGCAAGATCGCGCGTCGCGAGTGCCGTACCGGATGGTCCGTGCGCCTGCTTCAGCCCGTGAACAACATCTGGGCCAGTGACGACGCGCCAGGTGCCAGCTACATCGCCGGCAAGGACATAGCGGCCGTACAGACGTGCGCCGGCTGGGTCGCGCAGGGCACGAGTGAGGTCCTCGTCGCTTGGATCCCCCGCATCGGTGTAGGGAATCCCCCAGCAGACGGCGGATGTCCTCGCTGCAGACGACGCCGTGACCGAGCGGGGCGAGATCCATGCAGCTCCGCCGCTGGTGTTGGACAGGCTCGTACACCGCGCACCGGCTAGCACAGGTCCGTAGCGGTGTTCAAGAAGCTGTTCGACGACGCCTGTGTCTCGCTGGCCGAACCACGCCGTCAGGACGGCCGCGGCCGGCGGCAGCCGAGTCCACACGCGCTCATCCGTCACCGACACGGAGCCCAACCTACGAGGACCTGGTTCGCGGCCGCCCAGCCAGGGTTCGGTGCTGGTTGTTGGGCCGCGTCCGAGCGCCGGAAGCGCCGTTCCTTGTCCCACGGCACCCGGTGAGGGCAGGTGCCGCTCCCGGTGACGGCGCCGAGCCGGCAGTTGGGGCTGTTCCCTCTGTTCCAGTCTGGCAGAACCGCGCAACCCTCATGAGGGCCATCCTTAGGCTCTACGGTTCCCCGCTCCGAGATCGTCTGCTGCCAGCGGGGAACGCATGAGTGAGCCAAAGCCGTTCGAGGTCCACGAGTCCGGCGCGCTCCTCCACGGAACGAAAGCCGCCCTCGCGATCGGTGACCTTCTCGTGCCGGGCTACGAGTCGAACTTCGAGCAAGGCCGGATCATGAACCATGTCTATGTCACGGAGACGCTGGACGCGGCGACGTGGGGCGCTGAACTGGCCGTGGGCGAAGGCCGGGGGCGGATCTACATGGTCGAGGCGACAGGTGCCCTGGAGGACGATCCGAACGTGACGGACAAGAAGCTTCCCGGCAACCCGACCCGGTCGTACCGCACGCGGCAACCTGTGAAGATCGTCGGGGAGATCGTGGACTGGGTCGGACATTCGCCCGACCGAGTGCAAGCGATGCGTGATGGTCTCGCCGCCCTGCGAGCACGTGGCCACGCGGTCATCTACGACTGACCGATCCCTAGGTACTCGTAGCGGTCACCGGGAAGTGCCGCTACGCACCCGTTCGGTCTGGCCCGGGCCGGGCCGCCATCCGACCGGCGACGAAGTAGCCGATGACGGACCCGAGGATGGCGCCCAGCAGAAGCTCAAAGCCACCAGCGCTGGTACGCACGATGAGCACGGTCACGAGCGGTCCGATGACGATGAAGCCGAGGGCCACACCGAGTACTTGCTGCCAACGCTTTCGGGCAGCATGCCTGGGAGACCGTCCGGTCGCGGCGGAACTTGCCGCGACTTCACCCGCGGCACCCGGTGAGGGTAGGTGTAGGGCTCACCGGCGCGCATTCCGGTGCGCAGCAGCAGGTGCACGACCAGGTCGCCAACCACGTATCCGGCCTGGCTGCCGCACCTACCAGCGGCTGAGCTTCCAGATCTCCGGCCGCCGCGACCGCTCGTCGTCGACACCGGCGAACAGGCGTGCGGCGGCGAGCTGGTGCTCGCGCGCCTCCTCCTGCTGGCCGGCGGCGTGCAGCAGGTCAGCCAGGTTGGTGTGCAGGGCCGCCGCGCGGTGCCGGTCGCCGTGCTCGAGCCCGAGCTGCAGCGCCTCGCGGGCGACGGCGAGCGCGTCGTCGCCGCGTCCGATCGCGCTGTGCACGAGCGCGAGGTTGTTGAGCGCCGCCACACGCAGGCCCACGTCCCCCGAGCGCGCCGCGTGCCGGAGGCTCTGCCGCAGGTGCTGCTCGGCTTCGGCGGACTCGCCGCGCTCGGCGCACAGGACGCCCAGCACGTCGTGCACCTGCGCAAGGGCCGCGTCGTCAGTCGCCTCCTGCGCGGCGCTGAGGGCCAGTCCCGCGGCCGTCGACGCCGCACCGGCGTCGCCGCGTCGTTGCGCCACGAGCGCCAGGTCCGCGAGCACCCGCGCCTGCAGGCCGGGACGGTCGCCCTCGGACACGAGCTCGAGCGCAGCGGTGAGATGGCTGTCCGCCACGTCCCACTCGCCCAGGCGGTGGTGCACCTCGGCGAGCCGGTGCTCGAGGGTGGCCGCCTCGAGCCGGTCGTCGGCGGCGCAGGCGACGAGTGCGCGTTCGTACGCCAGCAGCGCCTGGCGGTACCTGCCCAGTGCCGTCAGCGCGTCGCCGGTCGCACGGTGCACGAGGTGTCCGGGGTGACCGACGGCGGCGGCTGCCGCGAGGTGCTCCAGCGCTTCGCTGTGCGCGTACAGCCGCAGCGCGTCCTGCGCGGCCCGCCACGACCACTCGGCGCTCTCGGTGTCCCGCCCCGCCAGTCGCAGGTGGGCAGCGAGAGCGGGTGCGGACGCGGGTCCACCGCGGCGCCCGACCATGGCATCCGCAGCGCGGCTGTGGAGCAGTCGCCTGCGGGCCAGCGACATCTCGTCGTGCACGAGCCGCCGCAGCACGGTCTGCCCGAAGGCGTAGCTCCCACCGGCCTCCTCGCTCTCGACCAGGACGCCCGCGCCTGTGGCCTCCTCCAGCGCCGCGACCACCTCGTCCTCGCCGCGGCCGCTGGTCGCCAGCAGCAGCTCCGGCGACAGCTGCCCGTCCAGCACCGCTGCTGCCGCGAGCACCTGCAGCGTCGTCTCGCTCAGGCCAGACAGCCTGCCCAGCAGGAGCTCTCGTACGCCGCCGGGCAGGGTCCACCGCTCCCGCGCCAGTGCGGCACCGTCGCGGCGGAAGGCCTCGAGGTACTCCGTGACGAACAGCGGCAGCCCGCCCGTCTCCTGCCAGAGCCGGGCGACCGCGGCCAGCGCCAGTGGTGCGGGCAGCACGGCGTCGGCGAGCCGACCGACGGCCCCGGCGTCCAGTCGCACGAGGTCCAGGACACGGCCCACGCCGTCCCTCAGGGCAGAGCCGACCGCAGTGGACAGCGGACTGCCGGCTGCCAGCGCACCGGGCCGGACCGTCAGGACCAGCAGCAGCGGCACGTCGCGCAGGCGACGCACGAGGTACGCCAGCACGTCCAGCGAGCTGTCGTCCGCCCACTGCAGGTCCTCGACGACGACCACAGGAAGGTCCGCCGTGCCGACGTCGAGCGCTGCCGCAAGCGCCCCGACGAGGGCTGCGCAGAAGCGCTGCTGCGCACCCGGCGAGTCGACGGGTGGCAGCTCCGGCACCGGTCGCGCAGCCACCTCCGGGAGCAGGCGCGCCACCTCCGACTGCCACGCTGGGCCGATCCGCTCGAGCACTCCCGGGTCGTCGCGCAGCACGGCGCGCAGCAGGTCGGCCAGGACGCCGTAGGCGACCCCCGCCTCCCCCTCGTAGCACCGCACGCGCACGAGCCGTCGAGCACCACCGGTGACCGCCAGCTCCGCGACGAGCCGGGACTTGCCGATCCCGGCCTCCCCGCTCAGGACGACGAGACCGCCCGAGTTCCCCGACGCCGCAGCGGCATCGGCGAGCACCGCGAGCTCGGCCTCCCGCCCGACCAGGGGAAGCGTGCGCACCGGTGCGGACGGGCGTCCCGGCGTCGTTGCCGGCGCCTCGGGAGGTGACGGCAGCCGACCCGCGCGGATGGCCGCGTCCAGCTCGGTGGTCTCCGACAGCGGCGGCACACCCAGCTCGCGGTCCAGGACGCCGACGCAGTCGCGGTACTGCTGCAGGGCGGCCGACCGCTGGTCGGTCTGCGCGTACAGCCGCATGAGCAGCGCGTGCGCCGGCTCGTGCAACGGGTCCAGCGACAGCCACCCCCGCGCCGGCTCCACCGCGTCGGCCGGACCGCCCGCGGCGACGTGGGCCAGCGCGAGCCGTTCGAGGACGCTGCCCAGCTCGCGCCGCAGACCCTGGGCGTGGAAGGCCTGCCAGTCGTCGAAGTCGGGGCTGCCGCGCACGGCGAAGCCGGCCATGAAGTCGCCGCGGTAGAGCCGCGCCGCGGCAGTCAGGTCGCCCAGGCAGCGCGCGCACGTACCCCCGTCGGCCTCGTGCCGGTGGCTCGCACCACGCGCCAGCTCCCGGAAGCGGGTGACGTCAAGGTCGAGAGCCGCAGCGCTCCCGATGCCGACCGACGAGCGGTCCGCGTCGAGGGCCCGACCGCCGGTGGCCGTGCTCAGCACGGACATGGTGCGCCGCAGTGCTCCCCTGGCCTGCTCCCGGTCCTGGTCGGGCCACAGGAGCGCGCCGAGGGTGTCCCGGCTCGCGCGCTCGCCGGTCACGGCGAGGTAGGCCATCAGTGCCGTGGCCTTGCGCGTGTCCAGGAC
>JBKJQM010000204.1:0-3896 GCA_046594005.1 Mycobacteriales bacterium | reverse complement strand
CCGTCATGCGCTCGACCGCGATGTTGGTCCCGTCGCCGACGCGCTTGCCGAAGCCGATGCCGCCTGCGGTCTGCCGTCGTGACTCGACCTCGATGCCGTCCAGCTGGGCGACGATCTGCTGCTCCCGCTCGGAGAGCGCCGCCAGCGTCGTACCGACGTCGATGCTCATGACCGTGATCTTCCCCAGGACAAGGGCCGCCAGTCAGCGCGGGCGCACCTCGTAGCCGGCCCGCTCGAGCAGGCTCAGCACCTCGTCGCCGTGCGGCTTGCCGCGGGTCTCGAGCTGCAGCCCCACGGCGACCTCGTCGACGTGCAGGTCGCGTCCCGTGCGGGAGTGCTCCACGTCGAGCACGTTCGCGCCGCTGTCGGCCAGGACGGCGAGCAGCCGCGCCAGCTCACCGGGGCGGTCCGGCACCGGCACCTCCATGGACATGAACCGGCCGGCCGCCACCAGTCCGTGCCGCACCACCTTGGTGAGCAGCAGCGGGTCGACGTTGCCCCCGGACAGCACCACGACGACCGGCGCCGCGAACGCCGTCGGGTCGTCCATGACGGCGGCCAGGGCGGCGCTGCCGGCGGGCTCGACCACCAGCTTCGCCCGCTCCAGGCACAGCAGCAGCGCGCGCGACATCGACTCCTCGTCGACGGTGACGACGTCGTCGACGAGGTCGCGGACCAAGGGGAACGTGATCTCGCCCGGGCGGCCGATGGCGATGCCGTCCGCCATCGTGGTCATCGACGCGAGGGCCACCGGGTGTCCCGCCGCCAGCGACGCCGGGAACGCCGCGGCGCCGCGAGCCTGCGCCGCGACGATGCGGACGTCCGGCCGCAGTCCCTTGACGGCGGCAGCGATGCCGGCGACCAGCCCGCCTCCGCCGGTGCACACGACGACGGTCCGCACCTGCGGGCACTGCTCGAGGATCTCCAGGCCGACGGTGCCCTGACCGGCCACGACGTCCTCGTGGTCGAACGGGTGGATGAGCACCGCGCCGGTCTCGGCGGCGAACGCGTGCGCGTGGACCAGCGCCTCGTCGACGGTGTGGCCGGCATGGCGGACGACCGCGCCGTACGCCGCCGTGGCCGCGACCTTCGGCAGCGGCGCCGCCTCGGGCATGAAGACGGTGGACCGGCAGCCGAGCAGCTGCGCGGCCAGCGCGACGCCTTGCGCGTGGTTCCCCGCGCTGGCCGCCACCACGCCGCGCGAACGCTCCTCGTCAGTGAGCCGCGCGATCCGGACGTACGCGCCCCGGATCTTGAAAGAGCCTGTGCGCTGGAGGTTCTCGCACTTCAGAAGGACCTGACCACCCACCTGCTCCGACAGCCCGCGCAAGCCGGCCAGCGGCGTCTCGCGGGCAACGCCGGCGAGCAGCTCGCGGGCGGCTCGGACATCCGCGAGCCCGACCCGGGGAACCGCTGGCGACGTCACGGGGCGCAGTCTGGCACCGGGGCTATGCCGGGAAGGCCAGGACGGACGCGGTGAAGCCGTGCAGGTGGTTGCGCCCGCCGACGGGGCCGAGCTCGCCCCCGGCGAAGAACCCCGCGACGCCCTGCGCGGCGAGCTGCTCGCGCACCAGCGCCGGGTCGTGGTCGGCGCCGCCGTACGACCCGCCGAACAGGTGCGCCCCGCGGCCGTTGCAGGAGAACAGCAGCGCGCCACCCGCGGGGGCATCGGCCGTACGGGCGCGGTAGCCGGCGAGCGTCGCCCGCAGGGACGCGTCCGCAGCCTCGGCGTCGCGCACCTGCAGCCGCACCGTCTGGCCCACCTCGACGAGGTCGCCGACGACGAGACCGCCGGTCTCGGGCTCGGTCCCGAGGATCGCCCGGACGAGGAAGTCCTGGTCCTCGGCGTACTCGTCGGCCGCGATGCCCAGCTGCAGGCCGCTGGAGGCGAGCGCCTGGTCGCCCGGGGGCAGGTCGGCGAGGACCTTCTGCACCTTCGCGACCGCCTGCTCCCCGGCCAGGCCGCGGACCACGTTGCCGGCTGCCGACGTCACCGTCATCGCCGGCCCCACCGGACGGCACCCCTGGCTGACGAGGCTGACCACCCGGGCGCCGCGCAGGACGACGCCGACGGCGCCCCGCTCGACGCTCCGACCGTCGACCATCAGGCGCGTCGAGCCGGCGCCCAGCGAGCCGGCAGCAAGGCCGCCGACCAGGGGCAGGCCCGGCAGGGAGGAGTTCGCCTGGGTCACGAAGCCGTCGGCCGGGAAGCTGTACGGGTCGGCCAGCAGCACCGCGACGTCACCGGGCTCGGTCTCGGGCAGGCCGACGACGGCGGCTCCCGCGTCCGCGCGAAGGACCTCGAGGTGGAACGTGCGGACGTCGACGTCGGGCAGCACGGCGGCGAAGACGCTCACCGCCGGACCTTCCACGCCACGGCCGCCGGCCAGGACCCCGGCGGCGCTGCACCCGACCGTGGCGCCGGCGCCGGCGCGCGAGGCCGCGCGCTGGAGGGCTGCGGCGCTCTCGTCGGGACTGCCGCCGCTGACGAACACGCAGAGCAGGTCCGGCAGCCGCCCGAGCAGCGGTACCAGCGCGGCCTCGGTCGCCTCCTGCGCAGCCCGCACGAGGTCGGGGCCGAGGGCCAGTCCGTCTCCGAAGCGCGACACCTCAGCACTCTCCCAGGCGGCGTGGCCTGCCGGGTGCGCCCGGGCGGGTGTCACCCGTTCGCGCGCCTCGCCGGACCGGCGAGCCGGACGTACTGTCGGGAGGTGACGACAGCAGCGCCCGCACCTGCCTCCTCCACCCGACCCGCCGACACGACGCTCGGTGAGCTGCGGGCCTCCGGCCACGTGCACAAGACGGTGAAGGGCGAGGTCCGCGACAACCTGCTGACCCGGCTCGCGTCCGGGCAGACCGCGTTCCCCGGGATCCTCGGCTTCGAGGACACCGTCCTGCCGCAGGTCGAGCGCGCGCTGCTGGCCGGGCACGACCTCGTGCTGCTGGGCGAGCGCGGCCAGGGCAAGACGCGCCTGATCCGCACGCTGGTCGGGCTGCTCGACGAGTGGACGCCGGTGCTGACGGGGTCCGAGCTGAACGAGCACCCGTACTCCCCGATCAGCCCGTGGGGCACGCGCCTGGTCGCGGAGCACGGCGACGGGACGCCCGTGACGTGGAAGCACCGCAGCGACCGCTACGGCGAGAAGCTGGCGACCCCCGACACCTCCGTCGGCGACCTGATCGGCGACGTCGACCCGATCAAGGTCGCGGAGGGCCGCACCCTCGGTGACCCGGAGACCGTCCACTACGGACTGGTCCCGCGCACGAACCGCGGCATCTTCAGCGTCAACGAGCTCCCCGACCTCGCCGAGCGCATCCAGGTCGCGCTGCTGAACGTGCTGGAGGAGCGGGACATCCAGGTCCGCGGCTACACGCTGCGCCTGCCGCTGGACCTGCTGCTCGTCGCGTCCGCGAACCCTGAGGACTACACCAACCGCGGCCGCATCATCACGCCGCTGAAGGACCGCTTCGGCGCCGAGGTCCGCACGCACTACCCGCTCGCGCTCGAGGACGAGGTGCGCCTCATCGAGCAGGAGGCGCTGCTGCAGTGGCCGGGCACCCCCGTCACCGTGCCGGACCACCTGCTGCAGGTCGTCGCCCGCTACACCCGCCTGGTGCGCGACTCGCCCCAGGTAGACCAGCGCTCCGGCGTCAGCGCCCGCTTCGCCGTGGCCGCCGCCGAGACGGTGGCCGCGTCAGCCGTCCGCCGGGCCGCCATCACCGGGGAGGCGCAGGCCGTGGCCCGGGTCTGCGACCTGCCTGCGGTCGTCGAGGCCTCCCGCGGGAAGGTCGAGTTCGAGGCGGCCGAGGAGGGCCGCGAGCTCGAGGTGCTGCACCACCTGCTGCGCAAGGCGACCGCCGACGCGTTCCGCGCGCTGCTCGCCGGCACCGACCTG
>JBKJQM010000150.1:0-4969 GCA_046594005.1 Mycobacteriales bacterium | reverse complement strand
GCCAGCTCGGTGGCGTCACTGCCGGCGGCCGCGCCCTCCGGGCTCCCCATGCCCGCCCCCAGGGCGGCCAGGTCCTCGAAGTACAGCTCGGCGATGCGGTGGAAGGCGCCGGGGCCGCCGTCGGGGCCGGGGGCCACGCGTGAGGTCTCCGCGCGGACGAGGCCCGGGATCGTGCCGGCCAGGGGCAGGTGCACCGAGAGGTAGTGGTCCTCGAACGCGTCGAGGTCGGTGGGCGGCGTGTAGAGGACGGTCAGCTTCATCATGAGCCGGAACGTACGGCAGGACTGGAACGGGTTCTCGTCGAACTCCTCCGCATGCGCCTGCGCTCCTGCCTTCTCGCCGTCCCGCTCGTCCTCGTCCTCGGGACCGGCGCCGCCGTAGCCCTTCCCGCCGCGGCACCGGTGTCGTCCGACGCGGCCTCCCCGGCCGTGCGGCCTGCGCCTGCGCCCGCGGCGGACGACAAGGCGGTCAGGGCGGTCAGGGCCAAGCCGAAGAAGGACAAGCCCGGTGACGAGGTCACGCCGCCGCCCGCGCCTGCACCCGCCGCACCGACCCTGGACCAGCTCCAGGCGCGTGGCACCCACAACAGCACGCACCGCGACCCGGGCCACCCGGCCGCCGGTCAGGTCGGCTGGGACTACTCGCACCGGCGCCTGGCCGCGCAGCTCGAGCAGCAGGGCGTGCGCCAGGTCGAGATCGACGTCCACTACAACTGGGCCAAGGACGACTTCGACGTCTACCACGTCTACATGGCCGACGACCGCGCCACCTGCGACGTCCTCGCCGACTGCCTCGCGGAGCTCCGAGGCTGGCAGCAGAGCAACCCGTCGAGCGCCCCGCTGATGGTGCTGGTCGAGCCCAAGGACACCGGCGCGCCGTACTCCTACGACCTGCCCGAGGATGGCGACCCGTTCACCCGCGCGCTCGGCGCTGCGGAGTACGCCAAGCTCGACCGCGCGCTGCTCTCGGCGTTCGGTGGCCCGGTGTCGCAGGGCGGTCACGTGCTGACCCCCGACGACATGACGGTCCCGGGCCGGACGCTGCGCGAGTCGGTGCTGACCCGTGGCTGGCCGACCGTCGACTCCCTGCGCGGCGACGTGGTTCTGGTGCTCGACGGCCAGGCGCACGCGCAGCGCTACAGCGACGGCGGGCGCTCCCTGGCCGGCCGCGCGATGTTCGTGCAGCTCGAGGCTGACACCCCCGTGGCGGCGTTCGTCTCACGCGACGGGGTGCGCCAGCCGGGGGAGTCGCAGTACGACCGCGTGCGGCGGCTGGTCGCGCAGGGCTTCCTCATCCGGCTGCTCATCTCGACGCCCGAGGCCGAGGCGGCGAAGGCGTCCGGGGCGCAGTGGCTCAGCACCGACCACCCCGACGAGCTGGTGCTCACCGGCGACCCGACCCGGCCGGTGGCCTGCAACCCCGTGACGGCTGCGGCGGACTGCACACCGGCCCTGATCGAGGTCGCGACCCCGGGCCGCACCGCGGTGCCGACCGACCCGTCGGACGGCACAGACCAGGTCGTGCTCGACAAGGTGGACCGCGTCGTCGTGGGCGACGTCGAGTCGGTGCAGGGCATCGCCGGTGGCCGCAGCACCTCGCCCGTCACGCCCGAGCGGCTCCCCAGCGGTCCGCCGACCGGCCCGCCCTCCCTGCCGTAGCCCCCACTCACTTCCCGCCGATCATGGAGTTGGTGCTGGTCCCGCACGCTCAGCGGGCGGCAACAACTCCATGATCGGCCGGGGGCCGGGGCGGGTTCGTCACGTGGTGGGGATGCCGGTGGGCTCGGCAGGGGTGGCCTTCTCGCCCTCGTCGGTCAGCGGACCCGGGATGCCGCGGAAGTTGTAGACCATGACCGGCCGGCCCGCCTGCAGCAGCCAGGCCTGACCGGTCTCGGCGCTGTCGAACGCCTGCAGCACGGCCTCGCCGGCGACCTCGACCGGGATGATCGGGACGCCGCTCTCGACCAGGGTCGACTTGATGTCCGTGATGATCTTGGTCTCCGCGAACCCGGGGCAGAACGCGTTGATGCGGATGCCCTGCGGCTGCAGGGCCGGCCCGAGCGCCCGCACCAGGCCGACGACGGCGTGCTTGTTGGCGCCGTAGACCGGGTCGAAGGGCGTGCCCGTCAGCCCCGCCATGGAGGCCGTGGCGACGATGGACCCACCGCCGCGGCGGCGGAGGGCGGGGATGGCCGCGTGCGCGCCGTAGACGACGCCGTCGAGGTTGATGCCGTTCGCCCGCTTGTACGCCGCGAGGTCGAAGTCCTCGGCGATCCCGCAGCCTGTGGAGATGCCGGCGTTGAGGAACACCAGGTCGAGCCCGCCGTGCACCTGCTCGGCGGCCTCGGTCGTCGCGACGACCTGGTCGTAGTCGGAGACGTCGCAGTGCAGGTAGGTCGCGCCGAGCTCGTCGGCAACCGCCTGCCCGCCCTGGTCGTCCACGTCGCACAGGACGACCGAGTCGCCCCGGCGCACCAGCTGGCGGGCGACCTCGCGGCCGAAGCCGGAGGCACCGCCCGTGATCAGGGCGACGCTCACCCGGCGGCCGCGCCTGCCGCGACTCCGGAGCCCTGGACGCCGGCGCTGCCACCGGGGTTGACCCCGGTGACCTGCTCCTGGGAGCCGTCGCCGTCGATGAGCAGCTGTGCGATGCGCTCGCGGTGCTGGGCGGCGTCGCCGTACGCGCCCTCCAGGCGCTTGCTGCGCTTGAAGTAGAAGTGGGTGTCGTGCTCCCACGTGTAGCCGATGCCGCCGTGGTACTGGATCATCGCGCTGACCGCCGCGTCGGACGCGTCCGACGCCTTCGACTTGGCGATCGAGGCGGCGAGCTGCTTGTCGTCGGCGCGGACGTCGGCGGCGTGGGCGGCGTACGTCGCGGCGTGCTCGGCGAAGGTGATCGCGATGTGCAGGTCGGCCAGGTCGTGCTTGATGGCCTGGAAGGACCCGACCGGCTTGCCGAACTGCACGCGGGTCTTGTCGTACTCCACCGTGTCGGTCAGCGCCTTGCGGGCGATGCCGGCGAGGTCGTTGGCGACCAGGACAGCGGCGCTGTCGAGCAGCTCCTGGACGATCGCGGGGGTGCTGCCCTCGAGCTTGTCGCCGGGGGCGCCGTCGAGCACGACGGTCGACAGGCGGGTGGTCCGGTCCAGGGCTGCCTGCGGGGTGATCGTGACGCCGGCGCCCTTCGGGTCGACCAGGTAGAGGCCGTCCTGCGCGGCGACGACGAGGGTGTCGGCGACCTCGGCGTACTCGACGAGGTCGAGCCGGCCGGACAGCGTGCCGCCCGACGACGTGGCCGGGGCGTTGTCCGGGCGCGGCGACGAGCCCTGCTTGAGCAGCGCGAGGGCGCCCTTCAGCTCGCCCGCGGCGACGCGGGGGAGCAGCTCGGCCTGCTGGGCCTCGGAGCCGGCCAGGCGTACGGCCTCGCCGGTGAGGACGGTGCCGAGCCACGGGCCGGGCACGGTTCCGGCGCCGAACTCGCGGGCCAGCACGGCCGCGTCGAGCAGGCCCAGGCCGATGCCTTCGTGCTCCTCGGGCACGAGCACGGCGAGCCAGCCCTGCTCGCCGAGGGCGGTCCACAGCTGCTCGGGAAGGCCGTCGGTGTCGGGCTTCTCGTAGAAGTCCCGCACCTGGGCGGGACCGAACTTGCCTCGGAGGTAGGAGCGGACCGCGTCCTGGAGGGCGCGCTGCTCGTCGGTCAGCTGGAAGAACATCTCTCGGTCTCCTCGTACCTAGCGGGGGAGGCCGAGCACGCGCTCGGCGACGACGGTGCGCTGGACCTGCTGGGAGCCGCCCCAGATGGTGCAGCTGCGGGACCACATGGCCATGGTCGTGAGCTTGTCGACCGACAGCCCGGCGCGCGGGTCGCTGACCTGGAAGCCGGACCCGACCAGCTTCTCGTAGGCGTCGGACACCCGACGGAAGGTCTCCGACCACATCATCTTGGTCATCGACGCCTCGAAGCCGAGGTCCTTGCCCCGCGAGGTCTGGGTCAGCACGTGCCACGAGTGGTACTTGAGGCACTCGAGGTCGACCAGCGCAGCAGCCAGCTCCTGACGCAGGACGGGGTCCTGGCTGGCCGGCCGGCCGTCGCGGTCGATCTGGGCGGCCACGTTGACGACCTCCTCCCACATCTTGCGGAACTCGGTGTACTGACCGATCGCGGAGGAGCCGCGCTCGAACGACAGCAGCAGCATGGCGGTCGCCCAGCCGTTGCCCTCGCCGCCGAGGACCTCGGTCTGCGGGACGGTCGCGTCGGTGAAGAAGACCTCGCCGAACTCGCTGGCGCCGGTCATCTGCTTGAGCGGACGCGCCTCGACCCCGGGCTGGTGCATGTCGACGAGCAGCATCGAGATGCCGGCGTGCCGCTTGCCGCCCTCGGGCGAGCTGGTGCGGGCGAGGGTGAAGATCTTGTCGCCGTGCATGGCGTTCGTGGTCCAGATCTTCTGGCCGTTGAGGACGTACTCCTCGCCCTGGGGCTCGGCCTTCATCTGCAGCGCGGCGAGGTCGGAGCCGGCGCCGGGCTCGGAGAAGCCCTGGCACCAGATGACCTCGCAGTGCAGCAGCGGCTTGATGATGTCGCGCTTCTGCTCGTCGGTGCCGATCGCCATGACGGTGGGGCCGAGGAACGCCAGGCCCAGCGGGTTGACCGTCGACGGAGCGTTGGCCTTGGCCATCTCCTCGTCGTAGATCGCCTTCATGGTCGGCGTGCCACCGCGGCCGCCGTACTCGGTGGGCCAGACGATGCCGGCGAAGCCGGCCTTGGCCTTGCCCTTCTCCCACTCGCGTCGGGCGGCGAACTGCTCGTCGTCGGACAGGTCGGCCCAGAAGGCGTCCCCGCGCATCTCGGCAGAGAGGTTGGCGTCGAGCCACGAGGTCAGCTCGCGACGGAAGTCCTCGTCCGCCTCGGTGTGGCGCAGGTCCACGGGGATCCTCCGGGGTCGTTGGTGCGCGTGGGAAACCGAATGCCG
>JBKJQM010000132.1:0-19445 GCA_046594005.1 Mycobacteriales bacterium | reverse complement strand
AGGCGAGGTACGCCGCGTTCGCGTTGCCGTTGGTCAGGAACGACTGGCGGAACGCGACCTGCACCAGCACGCCGCCGAGGGTGCCGACCGCACCGGCCAGGGCGCTGCGAGCCGGCGGTCCTGCTGGGCGTTGCGGCCGGCCTCGGTGCCGCCGTCGCGCATCGACTCGGCGTGGAAGATCGCCGGGATCATCTTGTAGACCGAGCCGTTGCCGACGCCCGTCAGGACGAACAGCACCGTGAACGCCGTCGCCAGCAGCGGGATCGAGTCCGACCGGGAGGCGAGCAGCACCAGCGTGGCCGCGGCGGTCATGGCGAGGAAGTTCCAGAACGTGACGGTCGACCCGCGGAAGCGGTCGGCGAGCATCCCGCCGACCGGGCGGATCAGCGAGCCGGCGAACGCGCCCAGCCAGACGTAGTAGATCGGCCGTTCCGCGCCGGCCGCCGCCAGCACCTGGCCGAAGGCGAAGCCGAAGCCGATGAAGCTGCCGAAGGTGCCGATGTAGAGGAACGACACGATCCAGGTGTGCCGGTGCCGGCTCACCTCACGCATCGCGCCCTTGTCGTTGGTGGCCTCGGCGAGGTTGTCCATCTTCGACCACGCCAGGGCGGTGACCACGAGCACGAGCGGGATGTACAGGTAGAGCATCACCCGCGGGTCAGTGGTCGGGCCGTTGGCGAGCAGCACGAGCGCGCCGACGACCTGCACCACCGCCACGCCGAGGTTGCCGCCACCGGCGTTCAGGCCGAGGGCGCGGCCCTTGAGCCGATGCGGGAAGAAGTTGTTGATGTTGGCCATGGACGAGGCGAAGTTGCCGCCGCCGACGCCCGCCAGCGCCGTCACGAGCAGCAGCGTCCCGAAGGACACGCCCGGTTCGAGCAGGAAGACCGCCAGGACCGCCGGGACGAGCAGCAGGGCCGCCGACACGACCGTCCAGTTGCGCCCCCCGAACTTGGCGATGGCGAAGGTGTACGGGAGGCGGACGAATGAGCCGAGCAGCGCCGGGGTCGTCGTGAGCAGGAACTTGTCCGTGACGTCGAAGCCCCACACCGGCGTCGGCATGAACAAGACCATGACCGACCAGATGACCCAGACCGAGAAGCCGATGTGCTCGGACAGGATCGAGAACAGCAGGTTGCGCTTGGCGGTGCGGGCACCGACCGCGTCCCAGAACTGCTGGTCCTCGGGCTCCCAGCGGTGGATCCACCGCCGGTCCGTGCGCTGCAGCAGCTCGTCGTCGGTCGCGTGGTGCGCGACGAGCGGCTCTGCCGAGGGGGTGGTGACGTCCTGCACGGGCCGGGTGGGCACGCTCACGAGGGCTCCTGCGAGTCGGGGGCGGCGGTGCCGCCAGGTGATCCGCGCCGACGCTAGGGACGCGGTGCTACGCGTCGGTCGCCGCGGTGAGGACGTCTGGTCAACCTTTCCTCACGAGGCCGAGAACGCCTTGTGCGAAGCGGTTCAGGCGTCCGCCGCTGCCAGCCGGTAGCCCCGCTTGACGACCGTCTGCACGACGGTGCCCGCCGGACCCAGCGCCGAGCGCAGTCGCGCGACCGTCATCTCGACGGCGTGCTCGTCGGCCACCTCGTCGCGCCAGGCGGTGCGCAGCAGGTCGGGGCGGGACAGCACGCGACCGCCGCTCTCGACGAGCGCCGCGAGCACGCCGGTCTGCCGCGCAGTCAGCTCGACGGGTCGGCCGTCCACGAGGACCGAGTGGCCGCGGAGCTCGAGCCGGTGACCTGCGGCGTCGACGGTGCGGGTGCGGCGGGCGGGGAGCTCCTCGACGACGGTGCGGACGAGGGCTCCGAGCCGGGCGCGCTCCGGCTGCACGCTCGGGATCCCGAGCCGGTCCAGCGGCCCGGCGGTGACGGGGCCGACAGCGGCGACGAGGACGGGTCCGGACAGCGCCTCGACGAGAGCGTCCGCACGCCCATCCTCGCGCGCGACGGTCAGCATGCTGGCGACGGCGGGGGCGCTGGTGAAGGTCACGCAGTCGACGGCCCCTGCGACGACCTGCTCCACGAGCCGGCGCAGCGGGCGGATGTCCTCGGCAGGCACCCAGCGGTAGACGGGGACCTCGACGACGTCGGCGCCCGCCTCGCGCAGTGCACCGGTGAACTCCGGCAGCGGCTCGCCGTGCAGCTGCACGGCGACGCGGCGTCCGGCGACGCCCTCGTCGAGCAGGCGTGCGAGGACCTCGTCGGAAGCCTCGGAGGCGGGGGACCAGCTCTCGGCCAGCCCCGCGGCACGTACGGCGCCCTTGGCCTTGGGACCACGCGCCAGCAGCTCGGCCCCGGACAGGCAGGCCCGGAGCTCCTCCCCGATCCCCCAGCCGTCGGCCGCCTCCATCCACCCGCGGAAGCCGATGCCGGTGGTCGCGACGACGACGTCCGGCGCCGCTGCGATGCACGCGCGGGTTACCGCGTGCAGATCGTCGTCGTCGTGGGTGGGGACGATGCGGATCGCGGGCGCCTCGACGACACGCGCTCCGCGTCGCTCGAGCAGGGCAGACAGCTCCTCTCGCCGTCGCGCTGCGGTGACCGCAACCGTGAAGCCGGCGAGCGGAAGCGCAGCCGCAGTCGCCTCGCTCATGCCGTCCTCCACTCCTGATCGCCCGTGCGGCGCACCGCCGACAATGCCGGTCGGAGGTTGCGTCCCGGTTTCCGGACCGTGTCACGGGGCGGCGCACGGTGTGATGCCGGCCGCATGAGCACCTCGTCACACGGCCGGAACACGGGGGACACCACCCCGGCACGAGCAGCACGCACGGTCGTCGTGTGACCGCTCCCGTCTCGCTGCCGGCCCCCGCCGGAGGCCCGTCCACCTCGGTGGCGACCCACTGCCCCTACTGCGCGCTGCAGTGCGCCATGACGCTGACCCCCGTCGACGGCGGCGCCGTCGTCGAGGCCAGCCCTGGTGGCCTCTGCCGCAAGGGCTGGACCTCCGCGGCGCTGCTGGACCACCCGGGGCGGCTCACCACCCCGCTGGTGCGCGACGGCCGGTACGGCGCGCTGCGCGAGGCCACGTGGGAGGAGGCGCTCGACCGCGCGGCGGCCGGCTTCGCCGCAGCCCGGGCCGCGCGCGGTCCCGACGCCGTGGGCGTGTTCGGCGGCGGCGGCCTCACCAACGAGAAGGCCTACCTGCTCGGCAAGTTCGCTCGAGTCGTGCTGCAGACCAGCCAGATCGACTACAACGGCCGGTTCTGCATGAGCAGCGCCGCGGCCGGGGCGATGCGCTCCTTCGGGCTCGACCGCGGCCTGCCGTTCCCGCTGAGCGACCTCGGCGAGGCCGACTGCGTGCTGCTCGTCGGCAGCAACCTCGCCGAGACGATGCCGCCTGTCGTGCAGCACCTGTCTCGCCAGTCCGCCCGTGGCGGGTCGCTCATCGTGGTCGACCCGCGCCGTACGCCGACCGCCGCCGCGGCGACCCTGCACCTGCAGCCGCAGCCGGGTACCGACCTCGCGCTCGCGAACGGCCTGCTGTTCCTCGCCATCGAGGTGGGTGCCGTCGACGAGACCTACATCGCGTCGCGTACCACCGCCTGGGACGACGTGCGAAGGACCGTGGCGGGCTACTGGCCGGCGCGCGTCGAGCGGCTGACCGGCGTGTCCGAGCCGGACCTCCGCGAGGCGGTGCGCCTGCTGGCGTCCGCCGACCGGGCCCTGGTGCTCACCGCCCGCGGCGCGGAGCAGCACGCGCACGGCGTGGACACGGTGAGCGCCTTCATCTCCCTCGCCCTCGCACTGGGGCTGCCGGGACGCGAAGGCTCGGGCTGGGGCTGCCTCACCGGTCAGGGCAACGGCCAGGGCGGGCGCGAGCACGGCCAGAAGGCCGACCAGCTGCCCGGCTACCGCAGGCTCGACGACCCGGCTGCCCGGGCCCACGTCGCCGCTGTGTGGGGCGTCGACCCCGACTCGCTGCCCGCGCCGGGCCGCTCGGCGTACGAGCTGCTCGACGCCCTCGGCGACGGCGGCGGTCCGTCCGCGCTGCTGCTCATGGGCAGCAACCCGCTCGTCAGCGCACCGCGCGCCGGCCACGTGCAGAAGCGGCTGGCGAGCCTCGACCACCTCGTCGTCGCCGATGTCGTCCTGTCCGAGACCGCGGCCACCGCGGACGTCGTCCTGCCGGTGGCCCAGTGGGCCGAGGAGAGCGGCACCACGACGGACCTGCAGGGCCGGGTCCTGCTGCGCACGAAGGCCCTCGACGCCCCTGCCGGCGTCCGTACCGACCTGCACGTGCTCGCCGGGCTGGCCGAGCGTCTGGGCGTGCCGACCGGGTTCCCAGTCGAGCCGCGGGAGGCGTTCGAGGAGCTCCGCCGGGCGAGTGCCGGCGGGGCCGCCGACTACAGCGGCATCACCTACGACCGCCTCGCAGCGGGGGAGCAGCTGCACTGGCCGGTCCCGCACGACGACCACCCCGGCACGCCGCGGCTGTTCCTCGACGGCTTCGCCACCGGCGACGGCCGCGCCCGCTTCGTCGCCGTCGAGCAGCCGGAGCCGGTCGAGCCGGTCGACGACGCGTGGCCGCTGCTGCTCACCACCGGCCGGGTCGCGATGCAGTACCAGTCCGGCGCGCAGACGCGGCGGATCGACGCCCTGAACGAGACGGCGCCGGAGCCTTTCGTCGAGGTGCACCCCCACCTCGCGGAGCGGCTCGAGGTCTCGGAGGGCGAGCGGGTCCGCGTCAGCACCCGGCGCGGCGACGCGACCCTGCGCGTCCGCATCACCGACACGATCCGGGCGGACACGGTCTTCGTGCCCTTCCACTGGGCCGGTCGCGGGCGGGCGAACCTGCTCACGAGCGACGCGCTGGACCCCGTCTCCAAGATGCCGTCGTTCAAGGTCTGCGCCGCGCGCATCGACCGGCTCGTCGAGGCCGCGCGATGAGGGCCCGCCCCCGGCGGGTCGTCGTGGTCGGCAACGGCATGGCCGGTGCCCGCGTGGTCGAGGACCTGTGCCGCCGCGACCCGGACGTGCACGTCACCGTCTTCGGCGCCGAGGACCGGCCCGCCTACAACCGCGTCCTGCTGTCCGACGTCCTCGCCGGCAAGCGGGAGGCCGAGGACGTCCTGCTGACGGCGGCGCCCGGCCGGGTCGTGCAGCGCCGCGGCACAGCCGTCGTCAGCGTCGACCGGGGCGGCCGCACGGTCCTCGCCGACGACGGCACGCGCACGCCGTACGACGCGCTCGTCCTGGCGACCGGGTCCACCGCTCTGGTGCCGCCCGTGCAGGGCATCGCCGGTCCCGACGGCCGGCTGCTCGAGGGCGTGCACGTCTTCCGGACCCTCGACGACTGCGAGGCCATCACGGCGGCGGCCGGGCGCGCCCGCCGGGCTGTGGTCGTCGGTGGCGGGCTGCTCGGTCTGGAGGCCGCACGCGGCCTGCTCAACAGCGGTCTCACCGTCGACGTGGTGCACGGCGCCGGGCACCTCATGGAGACCCAGCTCGACGCCAGTGGCGGCGCCGTGCTGCGCCGCGCGGTCGAGGCGCTCGGGGTCGGCGTCCACCTAGGCTCGTTCGCCGCGGGCGTCACGGGCGGGCGGTCCGTCACGGGAGTACGGCTCGCCGACGGGCGCCACGTCGAGGCCGACCTGGTGGTGCTCGCCTGCGGCATCCGCCCCCAGGTCGACCTGGCCCGCGCAGCCGGGCTCGCCGTCGACCGGGCGGTCCTCGTGGACGACGAGCTGCGCACCGACGACCCGCACGTCTTCGCGCTGGGGGAGTGCGCGCAGCACCGCGGGAGCGTCTACGGCCTGGTCGCGCCGGCCTGGGAGCAGGCCGCGGTCCTCGCCACCGTCCTGACGGGCGGAACCGCGGCCTACACCGGCTCGAAGCTCGTCACCCGGCTCAAGGCCATGGGCCTCGAGGTCGCCGCCATGGGCGAGACCGCGCCCGAGCCGGCCGACTCCGGCGACGGACTGGAGGTGCTGGCCTTCGCCGATCCGGTGCGGCACGTCTACAAGAAGGTCGTCGTCCGCGACGGCGTCGTCACCGGCGCGGTGCTGCTCGGCGACCTCGCCACGGCCGGCACCGTCACCCAGGCCTTCGACCGGGCGACACCCCTGCCGGCCGAGCGCCTGCACCTGCTGTTCGCCGGGCTCGGCGCGACCCGTCCCGTGGAGGTGCAGGACCTGCCGGACGACGCCGTCGTCTGCACCTGCAACTCCGTCACCGCCGGCGCCCTGCGCGGCTGCGTCGCCGACGGCTGCCGCACCGTCGCCGAGGTCGCCTGCGAGACCCGCGCCACGACCGGGTGCGGCAGCTGCACCGGCGCCATCACGCAGTTGCTCGCCACAGCCCCCGTCCCCGTGCTCGTCCCCGATCGGAGAAGCGCATGAGCAGGAAGACGCTGGTCGTCGTCGGCCACGGCATGGTCGGCCACCGCCTGGTGGAGCTGGCCGTCGAGACCGGTCTGGTCGACGAGTGGGACGTCGTCGTGCACGCCGCCGAGCCGGTGCAGGCGTACGACAGGGTCGGGTTGTCGTCGTGGTTCCGCGGGACCACGGCGGAGGAGCTCTGCCTCGTGACCGAGGGCTTCTTCGACCACCCGGCGCTCGAGCTGCGGCTCGGCGACCCGGTCGTCGGCATCGACGTCGACGACCGCACGGTCACCTCTGCGTGCGGGCTCGTGACGCCGTACGACGCACTCGTGCTGGCGACCGGCTCCACCGCGTTCGTGCCCCCGGTGCCGGGCGCCACCGGGCCCCGCCGCTTCGTCTACCGGACGCTGGAGGACCTCGAGCAGATCAAGGACGCGGCCGTCGGCGCGCGTAAGGGAGCGGTCGTCGGCGGCGGGCTGCTCGGGCTCGAGGCGGCCGACGCCTTGCGGTCCCTCGGCCTCGACACGACGGTCGTCGAGTTCGCCCCGCGGCTGATGCCGGTGCAGGTCGACGAGGCCGGCGGGCAGGCCCTGCGGCGCCTCGTCGAGGACCTCGGCGTGCACGTGCGCACCGGCGCCTCCACCCAGGTCGTCGAGGAGACCGCCGACGGTCTCCGGATGGTGTTCGCCGACGGCGACCCGCTGGAGGTCGACCTGGTCGTCTTCTCCGCGGGCATCCGCCCCGACGACGCGCTTGCGCGGGCCGCCGGGCTGATGACCGCCGAGCGCGGCGGCGTCCTGGTCGACGAGGCCTGCCTCGCCAGTACCCCCGACGTCTACGCCGTGGGCGAGTGCGCCAGCGCCGCAGGCCGCTGCTGGGGGCTGGTCGCTCCGGGCTACGACCAGGCAGCTGTCGTCGTCGACCGGCTGCGCGGCGGTGAGCGGACGTTCACCGGCGCAGACCTGTCCACGAAGCTCAAGCTGATGGGCATCGACGTGGCCAGCTTCGGCGACGCGCACGCGACCACTCCCGGCGCGCTCGAGCTGGTCTGGGCCGACCCGATCGCAGGCGTCTACAAGAAGCTCGTGGTCACGGACGACGCGAAGCACCTGCTCGGCGGCATCCTCGTCGGCGACGCCAGCGCCTACCCCGTGCTGCGCCCCCTGGCGGGCAGCGACGTGCCGATCCCCGGCAACCCCGCCGACCTCGTGCTGCCCCAGCGCGACGGCGCCGAGGCCGTCGGCATCGGCGCGGCGGCCCTGCCACCGGCCGCGCAGGTGTGCTCGTGCCGCGACGTCAGCAAGGCGCAGATCTGCTCGGCGGTGACCGACGGCGGGTGTCGTGACGTGGCCGGCGTCAAGGCCTGCACCGGCGCGGGCACGGTCTGCGGCTCCTGTGTCGGGCTGGTCAAGGACCTGGTCGCGACCGAGCTCGACGCGCTGGGGGTGACGCTGTCGAACGCCCTGTGCGAGCACTTCGACCTCAGCCGCGCCGAGCTGTTCGAGGTCGTACGGGTGACCGGGCTGCGCACCTGGAGCGCCGTGCTCGCCGAGCACGGTCGAGGCAGGGGCTGCGACATCTGCAAGCCGACCGTCGCCTCGATCCTGTCCAGCCTGGACGGCGCGTACGTCCTCGACGGCGAGCGCGGCTCGCTGCAGGACACCAACGACCACATGCTCGCCAACCTGCAGAAGGACGGGACGTACTCGGTCGTCCCGCGCATCGCCGGCGGCGAGGTCACCCCCGAGCACCTCATCGTGATCGGCCAGGTGGCACAGGACTTCGGGCTCTACACGAAGATCACCGGCGGTCAGCGGATCGACATGTTCGGCGCCCGGGTCGAGCAGCTGCCGCAGATCTGGCAGCGCCTCGTCGACGCCGGCATGGAGAGCGGGCACGCGTACGGCAAGTCGCTGCGCACCGTGAAGTCCTGCGTCGGCTCGACGTGGTGCCGCTTCGGGGTGCAGGACTCCACGACGCTGGCCATCGACCTGGAGCTGCGCTACCGCGGGCTGCGCAGTCCGCACAAGGTCAAGATGGGTGTCTCGGGCTGTGCGCGGGAGTGTGCGGAGGCGCGCAGCAAGGACTTCGGCGTGATCGCCACCGAGAACGGCTGGAACCTCTACGTCGGCGGCAACGGCGGGTTCCGCCCCCGCCACGCCGACCTGTTCCTGCAGGACGTCGACACCGCCACGCTGGTCCGCACGATCGACCGCGTCCTGATGCTGTACGTCTTCACCGCCGACCGCCTGCAGCGCACCGCGCCGTGGGTCGAGGCGATGGAGGGCGGCCTCGAGCACCTGCGCGCTGTCGTGATGGACGACAGCCTCGGCCTGTGCGCGGAGCTCGACGCAGCGATGGAACGGCACGTCGAGACCTACCGCGACGAGTGGGCCGACACCCTCGCCGACCCGGAGCGGCTCGCGCGATTCACGTCCTTCGTGAACGCGCCGGACACGCCCGACCCGAGCATCGCGTTCGTCGAGGAGCGCGGCCAGATCCGACCTGCTCGCCCGGACGAGAAGCCGCTCGTCGCCGGTCCCGTCCTGCCCGTCCGAGAGCTGACCACCACAGAGCTGGCCACCCGAGAGCTGAGGAGCGTCCCGTCATGAGCGCCTACCGCGCCGTCTGCCCGTACTCCCGGCTGCCCGTCGACAGGGGGGTCGCCGCCCTGGTCGACGGCGACCAGGTCGCGGTGTTCCGCACCGCCGCGGGCGAGCTGCACGCCGTCTCCAACCTCGACCCCTTCAGCGGGGCGATGGTCATCTCGCGCGGCATCGTCGGCAGCCGCGGTGAACGCGCGACCGTGGCAAGCCCGGTCTACAAGCAGGTGTTCGACCTTGCGACGGGGGAGTGCCTCGACGACCCGTCCGTGTCCCTGCACGTGCACGAGGTCCGGGTGCGCGACGGCCTGGTCGAGGTGGCGCTGCAGGCGCACGCTCTGAGCGCGTAGCGCCCTCAACGGCGTGTTGATCGGCGGCGGGCGCAGGTCTAGCGTTGGCCGCGAGCCGGTGGGGTGCCCGGCGCCGGTCGTCCGACCAGCCGGCACCTGCGCCGGGCGGGGTCCCCGAGGGGACCGAGACGGAGGTCGCCATGCGCAAAGTCGCCGACTGCCGGTCGTACCCGAGCGAGTCGCGGTGCAGCTTGACCATCACGGGGACGGAGGACGAGGTCGTCCGCGCCGCCGCCGAGCACGCGGCGAGCGTGCACGAGCACGAGGACACGCACGAGCTGCGGGAGGAGATCCGGTCGCAGCTCGCGGACGAGGGAGCGGCGGGCCGCTACGGCACGGTGATGCTGGGGACCCTGCACGGCTCGGTCGAGGACCTGCAGCGCGCGTCGCGGGACTGGGCGGAGCAGCGCCACGTACCCGGCTACCTCGGCGAGGAGGTGCTGCTCGCCGACGACGGCGCCACCGTCGTGGTCCCGGTGTTCTTCGAGGACGAGGCGTCGTACCGCCGGCTCGCCGGCGACCCCGCGCAGGACCAGTGGTGGGCCGAGCACATGGCGCCGCACCTCAGCGACGTGCGGTGGATCGACGGGACCTGGCAGACCAGCCTGTCGCGCGTGCCCGCGACGACCGGCTAGCGCCGGCGCCAGCTGGCACCAGGACGGGACGTACAGTCAGGCGATGAGGGCACCTCTGGTCGACGGCTTCGGCCGGGTGCACACCGACCTGCGCCTGTCGCTGACCGACCGGTGCAACCTGCGGTGCACGTACTGCATGCCGGCCGAGGGCCTGGACTGGCTGCCCAAGCCGGAGCTCCTGACGGACGACGAGATGGTGCGGCTGGCGACGGTCTTCGCATCGATGGGCGTCACCACGGTGCGCCTGACCGGTGGCGAGCCGCTGATGCGTCCCGGGCTGCCGGGTCTGGTGCGCCGGCTGGCCGACCTGGGCCTGCACCTGTCGCTGACCACCAACGGCCTCGGCCTGCAACGGCAAGCCCAGGGGCTGCGCGATGCCGGCCTGCGGCGGGTCAACGTCAGCCTCGACACGCTGCGCCCCGAGCGGTTCCTCGAGCTCACCCGGCGGGACCGGTTCGGCGACGTGGTCAAGGGTCTCGCTGCCGCCAAGGCCGCCGGCCTGGAGCCGGTGAAGGTCAACACCGTGCTGATGCGCGGCGTCAACGACGACGAGGCCTCCGAGCTGCTGGCCTGGGCGCTGGAGCACGGCTACGCGCTGCGCTTCATCGAGCAGATGCCGCTGGACCCCCAGCACGGCTGGGACCGCGCCACGATGGTCGATGCCGACGAGATCCTCGAGGTGCTCGGCCGCGACCACGTCCTCACCCCGGTCGAGACCCGGGGGAGCGCCCCCGCCGAGGAGTTCCTCGTCGACGGTGGCCCGGCCACGGTCGGCGTCGTCGGCTCGGTGAGCCGGCCGTTCTGCGGCGCGTGCGACCGCCTTCGGCTGACCGCCGACGGTCAGGTCCGCAACTGCCTGTTCGCCCGCGAGGAGTCGGACCTGCGCACTCCGCTGCGTGCCGGCGCCAGCGACGACGAGCTGGCCGCCCGGCTGCGCGTCGTGGTGATGGGCAAGAAGAAGGGCCATGGCATCGGCGAGCCCGGCTTCGTGCAGCCGGACCGGCCGATGAGCGCCATCGGGGGCTAGGACAGCCGCTGCAGCAGTCCGTCCCGCACTGCCGGCCACTCGGCCGCGAGGATCGAGTAGTACGACGAGTCGCGTACCGAGCCGTCGGACCGCAGGCGGTGGTGGCGCAGGGTCCCGTCGTACTGCGCGCCGAGGCGCAGGATCGCGCTGCGGCTGCGGGTGTTGAGGGCATCGGCCTTGAAGTGCACCCGCCGGGCTCCCAGGTCGTCGAACGCGTGCCCCAGCAGCAGCAGCTTGCAGCTGGGGTTCACCGCCGACTTCCAGACCGCCCGGGAGTACCAGGTCCAGCCGATCTCCAGGCCTCCGACAGCGAGGTCCACGTCGAGGTACGAGGTCGAGCCGACAGCGGTGTCGTCCAGCAGCACCGCCCAGGCCTGACGGGTCCGGTCGGCGAGGGTGGCCTCGACGACGCGGGTCATCGCGTCGAGGTCGTGCGGCGCCGCTACCGACAGCCAGCGCCACACGTCGGGGTCTGCGGAGGCGGCGAGCAGGTCCGGGACGTGGTCGAGCGACAGCGGCTCCAGCCGCACGTCGCCGCGCGCGAGGACGACCGGCTCAGGCGCTCGCATAGCCGGCGATGACATCGCGCCCGAAGCGGGCCATCTCCTCGCGCTGCGGCGAGAACTGCAGCAGCATCAGGTCGACGCCGGCCGCCTCGTACTCGCGGAGGCGCGCGGTCACCTGCTCCGGCGTGCCGACCAGGCCGGCGCGCAGGCCGCGGTTGGACACGGAGTACTCCTCGAGCGACACCTGCGACTCGAGCTGGCTGCCGGCGACGAAGTCCTGGTACGACGCGTACGTCTCCGGGGAGCCGTGGACGTCGAGGATGCGCGCGAGCTCGGCCTGCGCCTCCTGCTCGGTGTCCCGGACGATCACGTAGCCGCTGACGCCGTACGAGAACGACTTCTCGGTCCGTGAGGACATGTCGGCGATCTTCGCGGCGATGACGTCGGGGGTGTCGCCGTGCATGACGTACGCCCCGCCGTGCTCGGCGATGACCTGCTTGGCCTTGGGGGACTCACCGCCCATGTAGACGGTCGGCAGCACGGACGGCTTGGGCTCCATCACGCAGCCCTGCAGGTCGTACAGCGGACCGGTGTGGGTGACGGCGTCCTCGACGAGCAGGCGGTTCAGCACCGTCAGCCACTCCTCGGTGCGCGCGTAGCGGGCGTCGTGGACGTCGAAGGGCGCGCCGTACTGGGTCGCCTCGTCCTTCCACCACGAGCTGACGACGTTGAGGCTGATGCGTCCCGGCGCGATGGTGTCCAACGTCGACAGCGCCTTGGCGGTCAGCGACGGGGAGTGGTAGTTCGGCCGGACGGCGATCATCAGCTCGAGCCGCTCGGTCACCGCGGCGATGGCCGGGGCGAGCGTCCAGGCGTCCAGCGACGGCGCGCGGTGACCCTTGATGTCGTTGAGGTTGAGCTCGGCGAGCAGCGACAGGTCGAACCCAGCCGCCTCGCTCTCCACCGCCAGGGCCTTCACGTAGGACCAGTCAGTCGTCATGCCCTCGTCGTGGACGTTGCGGAGCCAGCCGCCGAAGACGGGCATCCAGTAGCCGAAGCGCATGGCCCGAGGCTAGCCGCGCCGGAGCGTGTGGCCCGGGTCACCTGATCGCTCGTCCGTCGAGCACCTGCCGGAGATCCTCGCGCTCGAGCAGGCCCACAAGAACCGCAAGGGCGTCGTGCAGGAGCTCGAGCGGCGCCTGACCGAGCTGAGCGGCGCCACCGGCTCGGCGTAGCCCCTCCCCAGCACGACGCGACCCCGTGGGCACAAGCCCGCGGGATCGCGCGTTGTCACCCCACATGGAGGAGAACCGCGCGCGCCGGGTCGTCGAGGCCCTGCGGGGCCACGGCGTGCAGGCGACGCTGAAGAAGGCCGGCGTCTACCAGTTCGGGGTCGTCGTGTCGCTCCCCGACGGCCGGGAGGCGGTCTGGGACACCGACGGCACCGCAGGCCTCGAGGCGACCGTCATGGCCGATGGCATGCTGCGCGGCTTCGTCCCGCAGATCCCGGGCTCCGAGCACTTCACCGAGGACGAGGTCGTCGACGCTATCTGGCGCACCGACTACGACGCCCCCGTCGGGCGGCGCCGCGAGAGCGCACCGCCGGTCGCGGCGCCGCTGCCGCCGGAGGGCGGCGTCTTCGCGCGCTTCCTGGACGGCTTCCGCTACCGCTAGCGAGGAACGGCAGGACCCAGGGTCGGCGTGCGGGCCGCGCCGAGCTGCCACACGACTTGGTCCCGGCCGGGATCGCGCCACACCTCCGTTGCCGGCCGGTCCGGGTGCTCCTGCGGCCAGGCGGCACCGCTGAGCACTAGCCCGCTGGGCGGCTGCTCGCGCGCGCCGTCGAAGGGGATCAGCGCCGTCGTTGGCAGGTAGTGCTGCACGACCTTGATGGTGATGCGGTCGAAGCGTTGCAGGTCATAGGACAGCGCCTCCCCGGTCGCCCCGACCGATGGCTCGGGGTCGGTCCACCCGGCGGGGTAGATCCCGCGCTCCGAGGTTGCGACGAGCCGGAGCTGCGAGAACGCAATGACGGGGAGGAACAGCGCAACGAGCGCCACCCACATCGCCGAGGGCCGGCGGCGGTGAACAGCCAGGAGCAGGAACCCGCCGAGGACGGCGACGACTGTGGCGCCGAGGAGGATCGACGGCCCCAGGTTCATCGTGGGGAACGGCAGGCCGGCCCCGCTCCACCGGTTGGCGAATGGCTCGTCGAAGGTCGCCCCGGCGCGGAGCGCGGCCACAACGCCCGCGAGCGGGAGCAGCAGCACAGCGACGCCGGCGCAGGACCAGCGCGGCCGCTGCCCCAGGAGCGCGACGGCAGCCGCCAGGAGCGGCGGGACTACCGGCTCGGCGTAGCGGCCGTACACCAGGTGGTCGGGTCGGGTCGCGTCCACGAGCCAGAGCGAGGAGACGACCAGCAGCCCGGCCAGCACGGTCAGCATCAGCCATCCGGCGAGGGCTTCAGGACCGAACTGCCGCTCCCGCACCTGCCGCACCATCCGCACGGCCAGCGTCGGCACCGCGACGCCGACCAGGCCGAAGGTGGCGACGAGCAGGTACCAGGCCGCGCCGAGCAGACCTCGTGCGGCGCTGCCGACAGCGGCCGCCCCGTCGAGCGCGGCAAACGTGGCCCCGACCTCGTCCACCCGTCGGCCCGCGTAGTTCAGATCGATCACCCGGGCGTCCAAGACCCCGGACAGAACGTGTCCGACGACCAGGACGACCAGCGTCGTCAGCAGCGTCCGGGCGCTCAGCCGTCGGGCTGCGGCCAGGCACACGACCGTCAGCACGGTTGTCGCGGCGATCACGACCATGCGGCCGTGGACAGCCCAGATCACCGCTGCGCACGCCCCGACCACGAAGCCGTCGCAGGCCGTGGCCCGCCTCGCCGGATTGCCGAAGCGAAGGAACGCGAGCAGCCACAAGACGAGCAGGACGAACAGCAGAGTCTCGGGAGTCGCGACCTCGGCGCCCGTCGTGACGCTGGGGTATGCGGCGCCAGCCACGGCAGCGCCGATCGCCTGACGTGGGCGGGCTCCCCACGCGCGTCGCACGAGCAGGTAGAGCAGCGGCAGCAGCGCGGCAGCGAGCGCAGCGTTGATGAGCAGGACGAGCGTGTACGTGCGTGGCGGCGCCAGCCCCAGGGCCTGCACCGGGAAGAGCAGCAGCGAGTAGCCGGATCGGTAGAAAGGGGAGGAGCCCATGTAGAAGTCCTGGCCTCCGCTGAGCACGCGGGCCGCTCCGAGGTAGCCCGCCTCGTCGGCGAACAGGACCGGTCCGCGTCGCACCAGCGCTAGGACCGCGTGCAGCGCGAAAGCTGCCGACGTCGCCCCGGCCAGCGCCCACCGGGGCCGTGGTGCGGCCCGTTCGACAAGGTCCCGATCGGTCACGCCGGCTCCGGCGTCAGTCCCGGTCGGGGTCAGCAGATCGAGCGGACGAACGGGTACGGGTTCACCGACACCCCGTTCACCTCGCGCTCGAAGTGGACGTGCGAGGCGCCGCCGGAGGCGTTGCCGGTGCTGCCGACCCGCGCGATCAGCTCGCCGGCCTGCACCCGCTCGCCGTCGGAGGCGAGGTTTCGGGAGTTGTGGGCGTAGAAGAAGCGGTCGCCGTTGGCCGTGCGCAGGTACAGCGAGATGCCGCCGTTGCTGCTGTAGTCGGTGTCGACGACTCCGTCGGCCACGGCGTAGACCGGGTCACCCGTCGAGGCCATCATGTCGGTGCCCTTGTGGCGGCGGCCGCCGGGGCGCGGGGCGCCCCACGTGTCGGTGAAGCTCGCCGACGGCACGGGACAGCGACCGCCGAAAAGCCGCGCCTTGGTCGTCCTGCGCAGCCGGCTGGCGGCCTTCGTGGGCGTCGCCGTGGGCTTGGCGACCGGCTTGGGCTTGACCGCGGCCTGGGGCTTCGCGGCCGCCGGCTTCGGCGTCGGGTGCAGCTCACGGGTGCGGGACGCCCGGGCCATGTCGAAGCTGCGCTCGAGCGGGACGCTCTGGGCGGTGTCGGCGAACGCGAGCACGTCGGGCGCCGGTCCCGCGGTGGCGGGCACGACAGCCAGGCCCGCGAAGGCGACGGCGGCCACGCTCAGGAGCACGGCCGGCAAAGCGGCGCGGGGCCTGGGACGGCGGACGGGTGAGCGGTGGCGGGCGTGCAGCACTGACCGGACTCCCGGGGGTGGGGTGCTGAGGCTGAGACCGGAACGTTACCGGACGGGGCAGCTGCGCGGGGACGGGGTAGGGGCTCGTCATGAGCGAGCAGCCGCAGGGCCCTGACACCGCTGACCAGTCCGACCCGCCGCCCGCGCGGGACAGCCCCGTCGCAGGCGGCGCCGACGACGGCCCGCCCGCTCAGGGCGACGGCGAGCCCCACTCCTACTAGCAGGCGCAGCGGTAGCCCAGGCCGCCGGTGAGCTCGCCCCACAGGACGTCGTAGGCCGGCTCCGGGTCGTCCGGGTCGTGCACGGCGTCGACGAGGTCCGAGGGCCGGCCGGCCAGCAGCGCCGTCCACTCGTCCTTGGTCACCTGCTCCTCGGGGACTGTCGATGCGCCGGCTCGGACCAGCGGCAGGTAGTCCCGCAGGAACGTCCACCGGACTCCGTCGCGCTGCGGGCCGCTGTTGAAGGCCTCGCCCACCGCGTCGCGGTAGGCCAGCAGCGGCAGGTCGACGCCCGCGGCGATCGGCAGCCCGACCCACTTCCAGGCGCGGGTGTTGACGTCGAGCAGCAGGCGGCGCCCGGTGGACGCGTCCTCCACGAACTCGATCTCGCTGATGCCCGAGTAGCCGAGCGCCCGGAGCACTCGTACTCCGGCGTCGGCGATCGCGGGGTCCCACCGGGAGTCGGCCAGGCAGGAGGTGCCGAAGTCCGGCGGCCACTGCTCGAGCTTGCGGCCGGTGAAGACGCCCCGGGCGGTGCCGTCAGGGGACAGGTAGCTGGCCACCGACCAGAAGCCGCCCGGCTCGGTCTCGACCCACTCCTGGGCGACCAGTGACAGCCCGAGGGCGGCGGCCTCGGCGCAGCGGGCGAGCAGCTGCTCGGCGTCCTGGACGACGAAGACCTTGACCCGGAACGCGGTGTAGAAGCCGCGGCTGTCGTCGGGCTTGAGCACGCAGGGGTACGCCACCGTCGCGGCGACCTGCTCGGGCGTCAGCTCGTCGAGGTACCAGCTGCGGGGGATCGCGACGCCGAGCTCCTCGCAGGCCCGGTAGAGGGCCGTCTTGCCGAGCGCCCGCTGGACGACGTCGTACGCCGCGAAGGTGTAGCGGTAGTGCGGCTCCAGCTGCTCGCGGTGCCGGGCCAGCGCCAGGACCCAGTCGTCATTGGTCGGGACCAGCACCGGCCGCTCCGCGAACGAGGGCCCGAGCGCCGCGAGGTGGTCCGCCAGGGCCTGTCCGTCGTCCACGGTGGGGCCGGGCACGAGCCCGAGACCGGCCAGGTGACGGGAGTGCTGGCCGAGCCCGCCGCGCTCGTCGTCCAGGCCGATGACAGGGACCCCGGCGCGGCCCAGCGACCGGGCGACCGCCAGGCCGGTGATGTGGGTGTTCATGACCAGGGCGGCGGGCGGAGCAGCGGGCAGGCCCCCGACGAGGACCTGCTGGCCGGCGAGGGCGAGCACCCGCCGACCCTACGTGCGAGCCTCCGCGACAGACTGGACCCCGTGGCCCGTCGACCTGCCCCGTCCCCGCCCGTACCGCCGATGCCGGTCCCGCCGGGACGCACGGTGCTGGTGCCGGGTCGCGGCGAGTTCCTCGTCCGGGACAGCGGCGGCGACGGACCAGCTGTCCTGCTCGTCCACGGTTGGATGTTCCCCAGCGACCTGAACTGGCTGTCGTCCTACACCCCGCTGAGCGCCGCTGGGTACCGCGTGCTCGCCATGGACCTGCGCGGCCACGGCCGGGGCCTGCGCTCGGCCGACCGGTTCCGCCTGACCGACTGCGCTGACGACGCCGCCGGCGTCCTCGACCAGCTCGGCGTCGGTCCGGCGCTGGTCGTCGGCTACTCGATGGGCGGACCCGTCGCGCAGCTGCTGGCCCAGCGGCACCCGGACCGCGTCGCGGGCTTCGTGCTGTGCGCGACCGCGCTCGACTGGAGCGACCCGCGGCAGAAGGCCGTGTGGCGGGCCATGGGTGGCCTGCGACTGCTGCTCGGACTGTTCCCCCGCGGCGCCTGGTCGGCCGGCATGCGCGTCGCCGGTGCGCCGTCCCGCGAGAGCAACTGGGTGGCCTCCGAGCTCTCGCGTGGCAGCGCGCGTGACATCGCCGAGGCCGGCCGCGAGCTCGGTCGCTTCGACAGCAGCAGCTGGTGCGGCGACCTCGCGCAGCCGCGGGCAGTCGTCGTCATGACCCAGGACCGACTGGTGCCGCCGCGCAAGCAGCGCGCGCTGGCGCAGGCGCTGCACGTCGAGCCGCTGCTGCTCGAGGCCGACCACGACGCCTGCTCCACGGCGCCGCAGCGCTTCGTGTCCGTGCTGCTGCAGTCCCTCGACCAGGTGTCGTCGCGGGTCAGCCGGTCTGCCTGAGGCACGGGCGCGTCCCGGTCCGACCTCATCACCGCCCGCCCGGCCTCCGGGGGCTGTGCAGCCACGACTCGTCCCTGCCGCCAGTCCCGTGAAAAGCACTAGTGCATAGGCATTTTCGTTGCTGACTACTTGTCAGGTGGGGGCTTCTCGCGTAGCCTCGAACACATGTTCGAGGGGGCGTTGGTGTACGAGGAGGACGCCCTCGGCACGCCCATGCCGGTCGGTGTGGTGACGCCGGACGGTCTGGTCGAGCGGTTCGTGGCGCGGGCTGACGAGCCAGCCGGCCCGGTGCTGTCCGCTCCCGTCGCTGGTCTGCTCGAGGCGGTGGAGGCGGTGCTGGCGCAGGTCCCGGCGGAGCTGCCGGGTCTGCAGGCACTGGCCGACACCGCGGCGTTGCTCAGCGTGCTGGAGCGGCTGCGTGGGGCGGTGCTGCCGCGGCTGGCTGATGTGGAGATCCGCAAGCTGCACGTCCTGGACGGCGCGGGGTCGGCGTCGGCCTGGGTGGCGCAGCAGCAGACGAGCATCGACCGCGGGGATGTGGCGCTGTCGCGCCGGCTGGCCGGTCTGCCCCGGCTGGGTGAGGCCGTGCAGGGCGGGTTGCTGTCGGTCGAGGGAGCGCAGCGTGTCGGGACGGCGCTGGCCCGGATCCGCCGTCATGTCGACCGCCCCGACGGGCTGATCGACGGGCTGGACGGCGAGGCCGTCGTCCGGGCGGTCGTCACGGACGGCGTCGCGGATCTGCTGCTCACCGCCCCCGCCCTGGGCGGGCTCGGCGACACCGACCCGCGCCTGGCCGAGCTGCGGCAGGCGCTGACCGCGATCGCGGACGGACACGCCGCTGTCCTCGCAGTACGCCCGGTTGGAAGCGGGGTTCGTGCTGCTCGCGACCCGGCTGGAACCGCACCTGCTCCCGTCCGCGCTGCGGCGGCTCACTGATGCGCTGCTGCCCACCCAGCTCGAGGACCGCGTCCGCGACGCCCATCACGAGCGCGGGCTGACGATCCGGCGAAACTCCGACGGCTCCGGGTGGCACATCAGCGAAGGTGAGCTCGACCTGGAGACCGGGGAGCTGCTCAACGTCGCCCTGCAGACCGAAGCCGCCGTCGACCCCGACAACCCCACCGACACGCACGCGTTCGAACAGGCCCGGGAGCAGGGCTGGACCGGCGCTGACGGCACCGACGTACTGGACCGACCGACCGATCCGCGGTCGTTGCGGCAACGCCGGCACGACGCGTTCCGCAACGCCCTGCGGCGTTACCTCGACAGCGGGATCGCCGGCACCCGCGACAAGACCGCGCCGCACCTCAACGTCACCGTCCCCGCCGACGCGCTCGACGGCCGGCCCGGGGCGCTCCCGGCCGTGACCGGGACCGGGACGAGCATCCCGGCGAGCCTGCTGCACCGCTGGGCCGCCGACAGCGCCATCACCCGCTTCGTCCTCAGCCTCGGCCGGAAGGTCCTCGAGACCAGCCACACCGAACGGACCCTCA